>JAZPXS010000082.1:0-4034 GCA_045543775.1 Clostridia bacterium | reverse complement strand
CCCACAGAACCTGTTCCTGCAGGCATCATTCCATTTACTCTTAAACAAAGAACACAAATATATTTATATGATTTGACAAACAACAAACTCTACATTGGTACAAGTGCTGAATTATCAAACTATACTTTTGATATAAATCCGGATGCTCGTGTAGCAACGCGGTCAGAGGCTAGTGAGCTGGCACAGGTATTTGTTTTCTTTAAGTGATAATATTTATCATTATAAAAAATTATTTTAATAAAGGAGTGTTAAAATGTTTAAAAGAGGTTTACTTGTAGTGTTATCCATCTTACTTGTTATCACATCACTGGCAGGCTGTGGTTCTAAAGAGACTTCAGCTGATGATGTGGTCACATTAAAATGGATGCTTCCGTCCGGTCACTATTCATTGGAGGCAGAAGCAGAGGTAGAAGCTTTATTTAACGAAAAGCTCGCCGAAGAGCTTCCGGGAATTCAGGTTGAGCTGGAAAAGGTTCCCTTTAGTGACTACGCACAACGCTATCAGCTTGCTTTGGCGGCTAAAGAGGAAATTGACATGGTTTGGTCAGGTTATCTGTTATCTTATGTAACAGAAGCAACAAATGGTTCATTTCTTGCTTTAGATGACCTCATCAAAGAATATGGTCAGGATATGTATAAGGAGATTCCCGAGTGGGCTTGGAAACAGCAAAGCCTTAACGGCAAAATTTATTCTGTTCCCAACATGCAGCAGGTAGTACGCGAGGGCAAAGCATTGTACTTCAAACAAGACCAGGCAGATAAGTATATGGACAGAGAAGAAATGTCCCGTAAGTTAAATGCCAATCCAAATATGACTCGCGAGTCCTGGGATGCACTTGGTGAATATCTGGGTAAGTTAAAGAAAAGTGGCGAAATCCAAAAGGGTGTATCCACCGGAACTATACCCAGTATGCTTGGAATGATGCGAGAGGATGTACTGGTAGATAACTTCATGATTCTCCGCGGTGATAAAAAGCCTACAGTTGTACATAAGTACGAAGCACCCGAGATGAAGCTTGCCTTTGATGTTATGGCAGATTGGTACAAAAAGGGTTATATCGTAGAAGATGTTGCAAGTTTGGAATCCCAGACTATGTATGAATTCAAGGAAGACGGCAATGTTCTTTGGGCACACAATTACTTTAAAGGAATTGAAGATAGCACTAAGAGCGGCGGACGAGAATATGTTGATGTTATGGGTATTACAACACAAGGTCCCTACATTCAGATGAAGGCCTCCGATACATCAACAGCTATAGTATCTTACACTAAACATCCTGTTGAGGCAATGAAGCTTTTGAATCTTATGAATTCCGATAAGGGTTCGGAACTGTTTAAGCTCCTTGCTTATGGTATTGAGGGTAAACACTATACATTAGACGATGCAAACCGAGTTGTAATGATTCGTGATGAAAAAGAAGCCCCGCTGTATAAGATTGAACATTGGGTTTTAGGAAGTGTATTCAATGGCTATGAGATGGAGAGCGATCCCGTAGGCTGGTTCGATTATCTCCAGAACGAGGTTCAGGGTGAAAATGTAGAGGTATCTCCTCTCCTTGGCTTTAAGCCCGATGTTTCCAAACTTTCTACCGAACTTGCACATATCAAAGCGGTTGAAGGCGAGTACTACAGAGGCTTGTGTGACGGTGCACTTGTTGACCACGAAAAGACCTATGATGAAATGATGAAGAAATTAAAGGTTGCAGGTCTTGACAAGGTCAAGAAAGAGCTTCAGTCGCAGGTTGATGCATGGCTTGCAAAAAACAATAAATAATAGGAAGGTGTAAATGTATGAAAAGAATTTCAAAATCACTTGCATTTATATTGTCTTTCATCCTGATTATGACATCATGCATAGGCATTGTAAGTGCTGACACAGGATTAGTTGTAACCACAGGCAGCGGTGCTGTATTGGGTAGTACTATCGACATTAATCAAAAGATTTTAAATGTTACATTCCCTGACGCTGTAGAAGAATCCGCATTGGAAAGCGGTGTAAAGGTATTGACTGACATCGAAACAAAAAAAGCGATGCGTTTACAGCGCTCAGCAGTTACTAGTACGGACTGGGGTCCCTTTGTGCATTTCGATTTTGTTGAAGCGGCAACAACCGGAACGGTACAGATTGACTTTAAGGTGAAACATAATGGAAGCGGGGCATATCCGTATTTATATGTGCGTTCGCTCGAAACTAATGGTTCCTACAAAGCTTCCGCGGATTTCGGGTTGGATAGCGATGGCAGCAAAGCAGTATACAATGGTAAAGCCACAGCCTTGTCTGGAATTGATAACACGGTTAATCGTGAGACATCAATTTCTTATATTGTTGATGTAGAAGCAGAAACATTTACTATGAAGGTTGACGGCAAAACGATTTTGGAAAACATAGGTTTAAAAAATGCAGCAACATGCGAAGCTAATATCGGAAGAATCAGTTTTGGTGTAAAAGAGGTAAACGATGCATTTGATGTTTCCTATTCAGATATCAAGATCACACATACCGCATCGGAGAGCGTACCCCCGACGGTATATACAGCAGATTTGAGTGAATTAAACTCAGACGGAGTTCCTGAATTCTTTACCCCTGGTACGAATGTTGGTATCGGTAAGGCTATCAGCTGCACGATTGAAGAAAGCGAGGACGGCGTTGAGCTTCAGATGGATCGTTCCTATGATGTAGAAACGAAGACCTACACCTTAACTTATGCAGGCGACTGGGATACATCTAAAGAGTATCAGCTCTGCATCAGTAAGGATTTGATCGGTGCAGCAACAGATGTAAAGTATGATTTTGTTGTTCGCAATCTCTCCGGGGCGTTTATGCTTGAAGGTGTAACCACCACAAGCGGTACTCCAATTGATGACAATGGATATCTTGTTACATCAGCGCAGGGAATTAATCTGGAATTTTCCGATTTAGTGGCCGATGATACTCGCTCCGATATTAAGCTTGAAAAAATATCCACCAAAAACATTCTTAACATGACTAAAGCGGATGCACCGCAGTATGGTGTATATATGCAAAGAAGTCTGCCTACATCGGATGTGTATACTACAGGCACAGTAACTTTTAATTATTCCTTTAAGTATACAGAAGGTCGTTGCCCGCAGATGTATATACGCAACAGTAGCAAAGATTTTCTGGTAGGACTTAAATTGTACACCGAAGGTGATGCAAATAAGTACTGGGTAGAAATCAAAGGAGCGGGTGGTACATTACCTGCCTCTTGCGGAAGTGTTAAAGGTGAATGGGTTGATGTAGAGGCTATATTTGACCTTTCTTCAAAAACATATACCTTTAAGGTTAACGGAACAGTTATTCCCGGTTGTGAAAATGCCGCTTTCAAAGATGAAAGCAAAGTTACTGATGTTGCCGTGTTCGATTTCTTTGCCGACCAGAATAAAGCAGGTGATGTTGACATCATGTTTAAAGATATCAAGATTTCTCATAAAGCATCTGCCGATTCTGCCCCTGTTGTAACAGAGCCTGATTTCACTGCTACCGGTTGTGTTGTTCTTGAAGAAGCAATAGAAATTTGTGATGAGATTGAAGTGGACTACACAACCAATACAACCACAAATACCGTTACAGTTCTTCCCAAAACAGCATTTGACTATCTCGGTAACTACAGATTGACAGTTCCCACAAGTGTTATGAGCGATAGCGGTGCAAATTTAATCGCAGGCACAGAGATTAACTTCACAGCAATTTATTCAGATTGTCTCTATAGCGATGCAGGCGGCTTTAAAACAGGCACTGCTGACATTAAAGAAATAAGCAGTACCTTCACCGGCGATATTACCGGTTGGGCACATATTACAAATATTGGAAGTGCTCCTGCAGATGCAGAGATTATTGTAGCACTCTACCTTGACGATGCATTGGTAGACTTTGATGTTGTTCCGGTAACAGATATCCAGCCCGGTACAACAGTTGAAGATGCTTACGGCACCGTAACAATCGATGCAGATAAAGCAAACGAAGGTTATAAGGTTGCAGTCTTTGTATGGGAAAGCACAGATAATCTTGTTCC
>JAZPXS010000081.1:0-1562 GCA_045543775.1 Clostridia bacterium | reverse complement strand
AGCTTGGCTGACCTTGTCAGGTTTTTTTTACATAAGCTACAATATTCGCTATAGGTCTGTAAAGCCAGCCTTTGCCGTTTTTATCAACAAGCTCGGGAAATTCATCATGCAACGCACGAAAATCGGTTATATATTGCCAATCCTCTAAAGGTTTGGCATTTTTCTTATCCGGAACACTGCACCAAGCACTAATTGCCCTTTCTGCACGTGCTATATCTGCATTTCCTTCTTCGTCAAACATATATCCTCTTGCAAGAATGGTATCCCCACATAAAGCGTGTATATGTGAGGTCAGCATTCCAACATATTCCCGACCGGTATGAAAAAAGTCTGCTCGAAAATAACGAAGGAACATACTTCCCTGAACATATGGAAAATGCCGGCAGAGCTTCTTATGTTGAACGCAATTAGGAAATGATTAACCACAGTAAATACTGTGTGGTGTACTACGATGAAAATTATCTTCCCCAAGACATAAAAACAGCAGGCATGATTTATTTGACTACCAACCTAAAAGCGGAACGGCAGTCGCCTATGACTATGCCGTAAGGAAGAAAAAAGAAAGTATAAATGTGTTGAATTAACAGAGTATAAATTTATCGCCCCCTTAATTTTGATTTTAAAAAATAAAACTTTTTTCAAAAAAACTATTGACAAATTAAAATTTGCGGAGTATAATACATTTTAAAATTTGAATATCACAAAAGACGACTGTGACGAGGACGGTCGGATTGTGGAGCCTGGAGAGAGTTGCCGGTTGGTGCGAGGCAATGGTGAGACTTTCCAATGACTTATCACCTCTGAGTCGAAGGACCGAAAAGCTTAGCTTAGTAGACTCCTTCCGTAATGCTGCGTAAAGGCAAAGGACTTGTTAGAGTCCGGTAAGTGACGGAGATTTTTATATTTCCGTAATTTGAGTGGTACCGCGGGTATATATACTCGTCTCAAAGTATAATCTTTGAGACGGGTTTTTTGTTTTATTCAGATTTGTAACCAAATATCAAATTTGTCAAAAATGAAAGGAGACAAAACAATGGATTACAGTTTGAAAGAAGTAGCAGGCAGAATCAAAGACCTGCGAGAGGCAACAGGATACACACAAGAGGAGCTTGCAAAGCTTTGCGGTGTATCAACAGATGATTACAAAGTTTTAGAGATGGGCGAAACAGACTTCAGCTTCACATTTATCTACAAATGTGCAAAAGCTTGCGGTGTTGAGGTTGTTGACTTACTTGAGGGAACAAGCACTACCCTTACCTCCTTTTCCATCACAAGAAAAGGAGAAGGTCTTAAAATCGTAAAGAAGCATGGTGTGGAATATAATAACCTTGCTCCTAAATTCAGAGAAAAACTTGCAGAGCCTTTTTTAGTTAAATTCCCTTATCTTGAAGAGGAACAGAACACTCCTATGCAGTTAAACTCACATAACGGTCAGGAATTTGATGTTATCGTCAAAGGCTCACTTAAGGTTCAGGTCGGAAATCATGTAGAGATTCTCAACGAAGGTGACTCTATTTTCTACAACAGCCTTATTCCTCACGGAATGGTTGCAGTTTCAGAAG
>JAZPXS010000080.1:0-3206 GCA_045543775.1 Clostridia bacterium | reverse complement strand
CGGATAGGTAAAAACCTTCGTCTCAGGCTGTCTGTTATTGAGAAGCCTGAAGCTGTGTCCGTAGGGAAGCTTGTCATTTTGGGGATCATACTCTCTGGGATCTCCTGCAGAGCAGTCCAGAAGCTTTACTCCGCAGTCCTTAAGTGCTCTTACACCCTCTTTGCTCACCGGTATCCAGTGGGGACATACAGTATAGGCATAGCTATCCTTTCCTGCAAAGCGAAAGACCTCTTTTTCTATCATTTTGAACAGATTTTTTGTATCCTCGTAGGTTGCATTTATGTGGGGATAGTCGGGGAATTCCTCCATAGCGTGAAAGGCAAATTTTAGCCAATGGGAATTTGCCGTAAATTCCTCCTTGTAGCTGTCTGTTACATCCGCAAGGGAAAATTCATCATATCCGTAAAAGGTGTCTGTTCTGTAAAAGAGATTGAGCTGAAACTTTGCACCGTATTTGTCGTGGGCGGTTTTGAGCATATTCATAAAGGAATTGTCAAAAATACTCTTTGGCTTCAGGCGGGTTATGTCTCGCAGTACCCATATGGTATCGTCGATATAGAAGTAAGCTTTTTTCATTTCAGTAAATCCTCTCCGCAGATAAATTCAAAACCGTTCTTGGTAAGATATTCACCCATTTTATAGATTTTTTCGGCATAATCGCTCTGATATGCAAAATAATCTTCATAGAAATACTGTTCATGATCGCATATGCCTATGTAGTCATTATCAATCTGCCCGGAGAACATTTCTTCCAATTGGTCATAGGGTGTGAGGTTAAGACAAGAGGTGCAGAACTTCTTTACCTGTATATTCATTTCTTCATTGCAGAGGCACTTTGTTGTTCCGTAGGTTGCAGCATGGTCTTCCTGTGTTATGTGATTATAACCGCAGATACTGCGCTCTATTGCTTTGTTGTCGTATTTGGAGTTTTTTTCAGAGCGTCTTATAAAGAGCTTTGTTTCAGGCTGACGGTTATTCAAAAGTCTGAATGAATGTCCGTAGGGGAGTGAGTCGGGATTTCCGTCATATTCTGTTGTATCGCCTGCGGTAACATCAAGAAGCTTAACACCGCAGTCCTTGAGTGCTTTTACACCGGCTTTGCTCATGGGTACCCAATGAGGGCACACACTGTAAGCAAAGCTGTCCTTACCTGCAAAGCGGATAACTTCTTTTTCTATAGATGTAAATATGTCACGGATGTCCTCATATGAAGCATTAATATGGGGATAGTCGGGGAATTCCTGCTTTGCATGAAATGCCATCTTGAGCCAGTCGGAATTTGCCTCAAACTCTGATTTGTATGCATCGGTTACATCTGCAAGGGTAAATTCGTCATTGCCGTAGAAGTAGTCTGTTCTGTAAAAGAGATTGAGCTGAACCTTAACACCATATCTGTCGTGTGCGGTCTTAAGCATGTTCATAAAGGGGTTATCAAAGAGCTTTTCGGGCTTCTGTCTTGTAATATCTCTGAGTACCCAGATTGTGTCGTCAATATAAAAGTATGCTTTTTTCATATTTACCATTCCTTTCTTGATTTAGTGTTAATATATCACCTAAAAAAAACACATTCAATGTAAAAATCAACTTATACTGTACAAATCAACGATAATGTGATATGATAAACAAAGAGGTGAAAACAATGTATGCAGGAAAAATAAAATTCAGTACTTTGCCCGACATCGGCTTTGCCATAAGGCATTACAGCCTTGACTACAAGACCACCTATGGAAACCGTCAGGGAGCAAGGGTGGAGATTGCCTACATAAATTCGGGCAGTATTGCCCTTACCTATAACGGGCGGGAGCTGTTTGCTCCCGAGGGAAGTATAGTGGTTCTTTTTCGTCAGCTTCCTGTTTCCACAAGAACGGTGGGTGATGAGCTTCATTCCCACGATACTGTTCTTGCTGAGTTTGAGGATTTGGATTTCAGCCTTTCGGACAGTATGTCAAACGGTGACGGAGCTCTTATTGTCCCGTTTGTTACAGAGCCATCGGACAAAACAGAGAAAATCGGAATAGAGCTGAGAAAAATAATATCCGATATGTCCTCTGACCGTGAGTGCAGAAACTTTTATGCATCGGTGGCATTTGTGAGTATATTAAAAGAAATCTCGGATATTCATACCGAAAAAAACAGCTCTTGTGCAGCGGACGGAGCAGTAGGCAGAATCCGCAGGTTCATAGATGATAACATACAGAAAAATATATCAGTAAAGGAAATAGCAGAATATATCGGGAAAAGTCCTAATTATACCGGACAGATTTTTAAAAAAGCTATGGGGATGAGCATAAATTCCTATGCCAATATGCAAAAGGTAAAAAAAATATCCCTGCTTATAAAAGACAGGGATATGAGTTTTAATGATGCTTGTGAGTTGGTCTGCGTCTACGACGAAGCATACGGCTACCGTTTGTTTAAAAAACATATGGGAATTACCCCGGGGCAATTTCTTTCCATAAAGAAGATAAAGAAAAATCCTATCTAAGGGAATATTTGCCCTTTACCATAATTATAGAATCCGTAACAAAATAAAGACCTCTGGAATCACTTCTGGGAATGAGCAAATGATGATTAAGGCTAACATAGGTATCTCCGGCAAGATCGCTTCCCGAAGTGAGATCTGCAATTCCGCCTCCGTTTTTTCCGGCAATTATTGTGGCACCGCCGGAACGAACCATCAGCTCGGTTCCCATCTCACCATAGATGACATCTCCTGCATCCACATTGATGAGCTTAAAGGTTGCTGACTGCACATCGTTGACTTTGCGTTCAATTCGTGCATCAACGTCAGGCAGAAGCACATCTGTAATGTAGGTGAGTGTAACCAGCGGGTCACTGCTGTCTCCGGGTGATGCAAGCACAATTGCTGAGGACATCAGAATACAAATGATTGAAAAAATAAGAATAGCTTTTTTTGAGATTTTCATAGGTAATTGCCACCTTTCTCTTTTGTTTATTCAAGACCAAAGCTTATTTTAAGGGCATAGTCAATGCGTGTCATAAGGCACTCATCGATATGTCCGATTTTTTCTTTTAATCTTTTTTTATCAATAGTTCGTATTTGTTCGGCAAGAATTACCGAATCCTTGGTAAGACCGTGAGAGACTCCCGTAAGCTCTATGTGTGTAGGCATTTTTGCCTTGTTGATTCTGGAGGTGATGGCAGCCACAATCACAGTGGGGCTGTATTTGTTGCCGACATCGTTC
>JAZPXS010000079.1:0-5460 GCA_045543775.1 Clostridia bacterium | reverse complement strand
AGGAGGTGCCGGGGTTGAAATATAAAATAATCGGTTTATCCGCAACAGCCTTGGTGCTTATAGCGGTGTTGGCAATAAGCTTTATGATGCCCAAGGATAACGGGAAAAGGTATATTGAGCATATAGACAATGAATTGAAAGAGAAGTGCAAAGACCATATAAATCAAGGGTTAGGCTCACACCTTCCTGTTGTTAAAATTGAAACCGCACAAGCCCTAATCCCCGGAAAGCCAATACACGATGCAGACGGTCGTACAATAGGTTATACTCTTGCTCCAGACGGCACTACTACTGTAAGAGCAAAGATGGATGTGATTGATAATAGCGGTAAATACAATCATATTACCGATGTGCCAACAAGTACAAATGAGATACTTATCAGAGTACGAGGTCACTCATCAAGAGAATTTGAAAAACCTAATTATTTTATTCGGTTTGTAAATCCTGACGGGACAAATAATTCTCAGGAATTTCTCGGAATGGACGCTCATCATGAATGGGCCCTTCACGGTCCTTTTCTTGATAAAAGCCTTATCCGCAATTATATGTGGTATAATATTGCAGGTTGTATTATGGAATACAGCCCGAATGTGCGGTATTTTGAACTTGTTTTAAACGGTGAATACAGAGGGCTTTATCTTGCGACAGAAACTGTAACAGCAGGAAAGATGGGTGCAAGGCTCGCACTTTCAGTAAATAAAAAGGATAATACCTTCTCAGGCTATGCGCTCAGACTTGACTGGGGAGATACTGAAGAGGAGAATAAGCTTTATCCTTTTACCAATTATGTATTAAGGGCAAAAACCCAGCACGAGCTTGTCTATCCCGGCACAAAAAATATGACTTTGGAGCTTAAAGAAAAAATTAAAAACGAATTTTCGCTCTTTGAAAAAGCTCTTTATTCTTATGATTATAACAATAAAGACCATGGATATAAAAATTATATCGATGTGGAGTCATTTGCAGATTATTTTTTAATAAATGAGCTTACCTGTAACTATGATGCCGGCTCGCTTTCTACGTACATTTATAAAGATATTGACGGTAAATATAAAATGTGTGTATGGGATTTTAACTCGGCTTGCGATTTTTATCAGGAAAGCGCAATGCCCACAGATGAATTCCGTCTGCAAAATGGACTTTGGTATAAAATGCTGTTTATGGATAAAGACTTTACAGACAGCGTTATAAAGCGTTACTTTGAACTTCGGAAAACATATTTTTCGGAAGAATATTTGTTTAAGTTTATAGATGAAACCACGAAATATCTTGGCGATGCAATAAATCGCAACTATGAGAGATGGGGTTATACGTTTAGTGAAGAATATGATTTGCTTCATCCTCATGAGCGAAATGTGAGAACATATGAACAGTCTACTAAACAGATTAAGGACTTTTTATTAAAACGACTTGAGTTTATGGATGAAAATATAGAATCGCTCTCCCAGTACAGTGTTGAATCAAAAACCAAGAAATATAATGAGGTTTCAGACTAATCTAAAAAGGAGGTACAGGTTTTGAAAAAGTTCATAATTACGGTGTCGGCTATAATACTTGTACTTCTTGTGCTTGACTTTGCCTATTTTCATATGGGTATCTATTTAAATTTTGGAAAAGAAAAACCGGTAGAACACTTTATGAAGGCAGAAAATAAAGAAATATATATGAAGTCAGGTGATACATATAAACCCTTTGAAATACGAGGGGTAAATATGGGCTCGGGATTGCCCGGAGAATGGGCGACAAATTTTGCCATAGATAAGGAAACATATAAACGTTGGTTTGGTTATATTCAAAAAATGGGCGCAAATACTATTCGTGTATATACTGTGCAGAATGATACTTTCTATAACGCCTTTTATGAATATAACAAGGATAATAAGAACCCTCTTTATATGATGCACGGTGTATGGGTCAATGACTATATCCAAAATTCACACCGCCATGCATACAGCAAGGAGTTTTTTGACACCTTTATGGATAACAGTAAAATAATGGTTGATGTTATTCACGGAAACAGGAAGTTAAATCTTGGACGTGTTGCAAGTGCAGGCCACGGCACCTACAAAAAAGATATTTCCGACTGGGTTATAGGATATATTTTAGGTGTTGAGTGGGATGATTTAACGGTTGCATATACCGATGACTTATATAAAGGCAAGGAAGGATATTCTTCATACAGCGGGGAATTTTTGTACACTGCGCCTGAGGCTTCACCTTTTGAAACCATGCTCACGAAGGTGGGGGATGCAGTTATAGAATATGAAACGGAGCGCTACGGAGAACAGAGACTTTTGGCGTTTTCTAACTGGCCAACAACAGATCCCTTTGAGTATCCCGAGCTTATAAAAAATTTCTTTATGAAATGTGCGTATGTAGACGTCGAGCATATAAAAACCACAGATAAGTTTTTGCCGGGACAGTTTGCATCATACCATGTATATCCGTACTATCCGTACTATTTAAGCTTTGCCGAGGATTGGTCGGTGCTTGGAATTGAACCAAAGGAAAGCTATCGGGACGAAAATGATAGAATCAATGCATATCGTGCGTATCTTCAGATGCTTACAAATCATCATAATATGCCGGTTGTAATATCTGAATTTGGTGTTTCCACAGGACGCGGAATGGCACAAGTGGACAAAGACACCGGCAGAAATCAGGGGAATACTTCGGAGCAGGCACAGGGACAGGCATTGATTGATTGCTGGAATGACATTAAGGGAGCCGGTTGTAATGGCGGATGTGTTTTTACATGGCAGGATGAATGGTTCAAGCGTACATGGAACACAATGCATGCAGTTAACCTGTCAAGAACTGCATATTGGTCTGATTATCAAACAAACGAGCAGTATTTTGGACTTTTGTCCTTTGACCCCGGAAAAGAAAAATCCGTTTGTTATGTAGACGGAGATGTTTCGGAATGGACTGATGAAGATAAGGTTATAAAGGGAAGCGAGGAGCTTTGGGTAAAATATGACGAAAAGTTTATATACTTTCTTGTGAAAAAAGATAATCTGGACTTTGAAAACGATACTTTTTATATTCCCCTTGATATTACACCAAAAACCGGAAGCAACTACTGTGAAAATTACAACATCAAATTTGACAGAGATGCAGATTTTGTAATTGTTATAAACGGAAAAGAAAATAGTCGTGTTCAGGTGCAGGAGCGGTATGAAGCTCTTAGGTCAACATACTCGGAGGATATTTATAAGTTTAATACATATTTTAAAGAAAACATTCCCGATAAAAGCTCACCAAAGTTTGTAAACATTGATTTAATACTGCGTACGGCAACAGCACTTACACCGGAAAATAAAGAAACTGTTGCAGAATCCTATGAAACAGGAATGCTTTTATACGGAAATGCAAACCCTGAAAGCCGAGATTTTAACTCCCTTGCAGATTTTATCTCAAAGGGAGATTATGTGGAAATTAAAATCCCGTGGCAACTTTTAAATTTCGCTGATCCTTCAAAAATGCAAATCCATGATGACTATTATGATGGAAACTATGGAATAGAGTACATAGAGATTGATGAGATGTATGCGGGTTTAGGACGCGGAAATGAGAGAATTATTCTTGAAAGAATAAAGCTTAAAGGCTGGGGAAACAAAGTGACATACCACGAAAGATTAAAAAGCTCATATTATATAATGCAGGAATTGTGGAAAGCAGGTGATTAAAGGTGAAAATAGAAATAATGATTTATGTTTATATTGCAATTTGTGTAAGCATGATTGCGTATAACATTGTTTATGTTTTCATTCTAAGGCACAGAGAAAAAGCACTTGTATCCGATTCTGAAAGATTTGAAAATTTGATTTACGAGCAGCTTCGCCATATTGAAGACGGGATGGAAATTGATGAGAAACACAAAAAACATCTTAGATACGCTTTGCAAAGAACATCGTGCATTACCGCTTTTGATAAGGCGCTTGAAAGAATATATAAAGACACGCCCGAGAGTTGCGAAAAGTATCTTGCCCAGATGTATTCCGTATTTGAATATCTTACATATAAATATATTAGCAAAGATACGTTAAAAATTGCTTATTTCCCGTATATTCTTCAAAAATATAATGTTTTAAAGCACGATAAAAACGGCAAACTTACTGATATTCTTTTAGAACTTCTCCGTTCGGTTAATATTTACTGCCGAGAAAATACACTTAAAGCAATTTACAGTATGCAGAATGAATATATAGTGGCAAAGGCATTGAAAATTATTGACAAAAACCTGTCTTTTCATCATCCTAAGCTTATCTGTGACGGTCTTTTGGCGTATAAAGGAGACAAGCAACAGCTAAAAAATGTGCTTCTTAGCAGCTTTGATGATTATTCAGTACAAATGAAACTTAATATTTTAAACTACTTCAGATTTGGTTATGTTCAGTGTGATGATGTGATGCTTGAAATTCTGAAAAATGAAAAAGAAAACCCGGAAATTCATTTTTCAGCTATCAGATATTTTGAAAAATTTCCCATTGATGAAGCAAGGAACGTTGTACAAGATATTGCCAAAAACTTGGAAGGACGCTCCTGGGAGTATCAGGCGATTGCCTCTTCTGCGCTAAAATCATATCCTGATGATGTGACCTTCAGAATACTTGTAAATAATCTTTCAAACTCCAATTGGCATGTAAGACAAAATAGTGCCATTTCTTGCGAAAAGCTTGGATATACATATCACGATTTGATAAGTGTTTTTGACGGTAATGACAGATATGCAAGAGAAATTATGAGATACCGCTTAGACAGGAGAAGTGCGGAAGAAACGGCGGTGAAGGTGTGATGGAATTTGAAACAATAAAAAATATTTTTGATATCATCGGAGTCTGCTTTATCATATATCTCATCGGATATTCAACATTTTTGTTTTTGTCTGTGGTTGTGGGGGCATCAACTCTCTACCATAAAAAAATGCAGGACAGATTGATGAATAAATTTACGGAAAATTATTTTGTTCCGATAACGATAGTTGTGCCTGCATATAACGAAGAGGTAACGGTTGTTGAAACGGTAAAATCTTTGTTGATGCTTGATTACAAGCTCTATGAAATTGTCGTAGTAGACGATGGCTCCAAGGATAAAACCTCACAAAAGCTTATTGATGCATACAATATGCATCCTGTGAGGAGACCTTTGCACAGAAGCATCCAATGTCAGCCTGAGGAGTTTATTTACGAATCCCAAGAACAAAAGGTTCCCCTCACCCTCATAAGAAAGAAAAACGGTGGTAAGGCAGATGCACTTAATATGGGAATTAATGCGGCACAGTATCCGTATTTTATCTGTATGGATGCAGATTCTGTTTTGCAGTATGATTCGCTTAAAAAGATTGTAATTCCAGTTCTGGAAGAAGAAAATGTTGTAGCAGTTGGCGGAACGGTAAGACCTTGTAACGATGTAACGCTCAATGCAGGCAAGGTTATAAAATACAGACTGCCTAAAAAT
>JAZPXS010000078.1:0-4477 GCA_045543775.1 Clostridia bacterium | reverse complement strand
CCTGAGAGGAAATAATATTGTGCCTGTTCCGGTGTAAGAACAGAAACAGGAGGTAATACTCCAAATGCATCTGCAGAGAGGAATATTACATTCTTAGCATCAGGAGCGGCTGATACAGGGCGAACTATCTTCTCTATGTGGTCTATCGGATAAGACACACGTGTGTTCTCTGTAACAGAGTCATCAGCAAAATCGCATACTCCGTTTTCGTCAACCGTAACATTTTCAAGAAGAGCGTTACGTCTGATAGCATTGTATATATCAGGCTCAGATTCCTTGTCAAGATTGATAACCTTAGCGTAACAACCACCCTCAAAGTTGAATACACCATTGTCATCCCAACCGTGTTCATCATCACCGATCAGTAAGCGCTTTGGATCGGTAGAAAGTGTAGTCTTACCTGTTCCGGAGAGTCCAAAGAACAGCGCCGTGTTCTTGCCTTCCATATCTGTATTTGCAGAACAGTGCATAGAAGCCATGCCTTTAAGCGGAAGGAAATAGTTCATCATAGAGAACATTCCTTTCTTCATCTCACCGCCATACCATGTGTTTAAGATAACCTGCTCACGCGATGTGATGTTAAACACTGCAGCTGTTTCGGAATTAAGTCCAAGCTCTTTGTAGTTTTCAACCTTAGCTTTTGATGCATTGTAGCAAACAAAGTCTGGCTCAAAATTTTCAAGTTCTTCGGCTGTAGGATTGATAAACATATTCTTAACAAAATGTGCCTGCCAAGCTACCTCCATAATAAAACGGATAGCCATACGTGAATCTTTATTTGTTCCGCAGAATACATCCTGAACATAGAGTTTTTTTCCGGAAAGTTCTTTTACTGCAATATCCTTGAGCTGTGCCCAAGCTTCCTTGCTGCAAGGATGGTTATCATTTTTGAATTCATCAGATGTCCACCACACAGTGTCTTTTGAATTTTCATCCATAACAATAAATTTATCTTTTGGAGAACGTCCTGTGTAGATACCTGTCATAACATTAACGGCACCAAGTTCTGTTACCTGACCTTTTTCAAAGCTTTCAAGTTTTGGATCCGTTTCTGCAGCGAACAATTCTTCATAAGAAGGATTGTGCACAATTTCCGTTACTCCGTTAATACCATACTTGCTTAAGTCTACTTGTTTCATAATGTACATTACCTCTTTCTTTAAATTTTTTATATTAATATTTAAATATAAACTGTTCCTAATGTGTAAAAGATTTATAATATTGGATTTGATATTATTCTTTCGCACCAAGTTGCAATTCATCTGCATACGGCTTCATAGCTTCAATACAAATTGTTGCAACTTCTTTAACTTCCATTCCAAGCATTTCACAGCCCTTTTTGATAAGTTCACGGTCGCATTTAGCGGCAAACTTTTTATCCTTAAACTTTTTCATAAAGCTTGATACTTCCATATCAGTTATTCCTGCAGGCCTCATTCTTGCTGCTGCCTGAATAATTCCTGTAAGTTCGTCTACTGTAAAAAGGCTCTTTTCCAAATTGGTTATCGGCTCAACATCGTTTATGATACCGTAACCATGTGCCAGAATAGCACGAACTTCTGAATCTTCAAGGCCTGCTTCTTTAAGAGGCTCTTCGGTATACTGAAGATGCTCTTCCGGATGCTGTTCATAATCATAATCATGCAAATATCCTATTGCTTTCCAATGTTCTGAATCTTCCCCAAAATGTTTGGCAAGACCTTCCATTGCAGCCATCACATTCTTTGCATGTAAAAACAGATGTTCTTCTGTTGTGGTTGTGTTAAGTAATTCCTTTGCTCTTTCTATAGTAAGCATGTTTATCTCTCCAATCGTTTATATAAATTTTTACACATATAGCTTTTTAAACTATTCTGCTATGGTCTGACCGCTATCTTGACAACTCTGTCTTTCTTATTTTCAAACAATTCATAAGCTTCTCCAATTTGTTCAAGTGGATAAGTGTGCGTTATAAGCGGTGTAGTATCAATCTTTCCCTGTTCTATCAGCTTCAGGATTTCGTCACAATCACATCCATCCACTCCGCCAGTCTTAAATATCAGATTTTTTCCATACATATCCGGCAATGGCAAAACCTGTGCTTTATCATACAAAGCAACAACCGTTACAATAGCATTAGGTCTTGCACATTTCCAAGCCAGTTCGAACGTTGATTCGCTTCCGGCAACTTCAAGAACAACATCCGCTCCACCATAACTTGAGTTACTCATCACATAGTCCTCTGCTTCTTCGGGACGAACTATCTTCACATCAGGGTAGTGGTCACTTACAAATTTGATTCTGTTTTCGTCTTTTTCACATATAATAATCTGCTTTGGTTTTTTAAGCATTACGCACAGCAAAGTACATATTCCCGTCGGACCTGCACCGATAATAAGAACTGTGTCATCAGCAGTGATTTCAGATATACGGGTTGCCCAATAACCTGTTGCAAGCACATCGCCGACAAACAAAGCTTGTTCGTCCGTTACCGAATCGGGAATTTTATTTAATCCGGTATCGGCAAATGGTACTCTGACATATTCTGTCTGTCCACCGTCTATCCTGCAACCGAGCGCCCAACCGCCATTTTTATCTGTACAATTATTGACATATCCTTTTTTGCAGAAAAAACATTCTCCGCAAAATGTTTCAACATTAACGGTTACTCGATCACCGGGTTTCACATTGTTAACAGAATCTCCTGTTTCTTCAACTATTCCCACCATTTCATGTCCCACCGTAATACCGGGAACCGCTTTGGAAACAGATCCGTGCTTAATATGCAAATCACTTGAGCAAATACTTGCCATAGTGATTTTAACAATTGCATCTCTGCTCTCTTGTATAACCGGTTTCTCTTTTTCGGTTAATTCAAATTTACCTTTTGAAATATATGTATAAGCTAACATCGTTTTTCTCCTCTATAATGTCATAAGTAATGTACCAGCCGCAATCAAGATACATCCAACCAAGGATTTAGATGTGAAATTTTCGTGCAGAAATACAAATGCCAGTATCAGTGTTATTACAACACTTAATTTATCAATCGGTACGACCTTTGATGCTTCTCCAAGCTGTAGAGCCTTATAATAACATAACCAAGAGATTCCTGTTGCTAACCCTGACAGGATTAAGAATATCCAACTTTTTTTGCTTATATCGGATATTCCACCCTGTGTATTTGTTAAAAAGACCATACCCCAAGCCATAATCACAACTACAACTGTTCGTATAGCCGTTGCAAGATTGGAATTAACACCATCAATACCAATCTTTGCCAAAATTGAAGTTACTGCAGCAAAAAATGCTGACAGCAATGCTAATATTAACCACATCGCTAAGTACACCTTCTTACTTATTACTGTTAAAGTCAATACAAGCTTTTGCAGCCTGTACACCCTGTTTAGCCTTTGGTATGCAATAAATTTTCCCATCTTTAAGCAGCTTCGCACCTGTCTGATGAAAATCAAATGAAACATTTGCAGCAATACACTGATTTCGTATATCAAGTATCCATTCGTAGTTGCATATTCTTGCCTCCAAGCCTGATTCACCACCTACTGAAACCACTTCAATTTCGGGAGTCAGATATTTTGTTAAATCAATTCCTTCAAGAAGAGGTTCGCACATTATTCCTTTATGCTTGATAGGAAGCTTTGAATATATGGGCAAGCGATAATCAGCCATTTTTTGATTTTCAGTCGTTACTGCAATCATCACGTTGTCATATCCGTTTCCCCAATCTTCGGGGATACATTTTTCAAAACGGTCGATTCGTTTGGTTATAAAGAAAAATCGGCAATCACTTCGTTCTTTCATAAATGACCATGCTTCTTTTCGCCACTCATCGGCATCTTCTAAAAAGAAGTCAGAGGTAAAGCAAGTATAAAATGTTGTACCGGACGGATGCTTATATTCGCCTTTTCTATTTTTTGAAACAGGTTCTCGAAATGAAGATATGTTCTTTTTAACCTCACTTGCATCTTTTTCATGCCGTGAGTCCATCCGGTACACATAGCAGTGTCTACATCCTTCACTTATCTTATGACAACCATGCCACGGATTCCATTTCATCTTCTCACCTCTTCCACATATGCACAAATGCGAACAATGGCATGTTATTTAATTTCAACATTTTCTATTTTAACTTTGAACATTAGAAAATGTTCTGCTTCTGCAGATTCATAATGTTTGTGCAGAACCGGACACTCTTCAAGCATTCTCGATTTTAATTCCAAGTTGTCACACTCTTCTGATATACCTGTGATTCTTATCCATGCCCTTGAATCAGGTTTTTTAGCTACTATCTGTATCTGCTTATGTTCACGCATTTGCTTATGTGCCTCATTCATATCGTTAGTTGCCAGGTACAAATCATCGCCTATTTCCATAACTGCACCAAATGGTCTTCCAGCAGGATATTCCCCATTAATTGTTAATACAAAAAATGCTCCGCATTCTTTTAAAAAATCATATGCTTTACTCATCTAAATCC
>JAZPXS010000077.1:0-3952 GCA_045543775.1 Clostridia bacterium | reverse complement strand
TACTCATATTTTAACATAAAAAAAACAAAGTGCCAATAGTTAATTTGCCAAAATAAATCGTTTAAATTATACAGATTGCATAAAATGTTTACTAAAATTGGGGGTTCAAGGTTTTTTTAAAAGCCAAATTATTATTTTTGCACAATTTGAATGGGGTTTTTTAGCAAAATGTATGATAAAAAGTATAGGGCAATTTTTTGGCTTTTATAAAAAAACACTTTTTTTGTAATTATTGCACAAAACAGGTACACTTTTTTGCTGTTTTGTTTGTTTTTTGTTGTTTATACGCTTTTTGTTTCAAGCATTTTTACCTCATCGGGTGTAAGCTCGCGGATTTCCCCGAGGGCAAGGTTCTTATCAAGACGGAGTCTGCCCATAGAAAGCCTTTTTAAATAGACCACCTTGTTTCCCACGGCTTCCATCATCCTCTTTACCTGATGGAACTTTCCCTCCTGTATGGTCAGGGTACACTCGTTTGGATTTGCACTGTCTATGCAAAGAGCTGCACTCATAGTCCTGTAGCCGTCATCGAGAGTTATGCCGTCTTTAAAGGCAGCTACATCATCTTTTGAAAGAGGGGAGAGACACCGCACAAAATATGTCTTGTCCACGTGGTATTTGGGCGAAAGAACTCTGTGACACAGGTCACCGTCGTTGGTAAGCACCAGAAGTCCCTCGGTGTCAATATCCAGTCTTCCTACGGGAAATACCTCAAAATGACGGTATTTATCGGGCACAAGCTCCGTCACTACGGGAAGCTTCTTATCATATACGGCACTTATATACCCTTGGGGTTTGTTGAGCATAAGATATATGTACTTCCGATATATTACCGAGTCTTTACCTATTATAATAGTATCGCATTTTTCGTCAACCTGTGTGGCTCCGTCGGTAACCGTCTTTCCGTTGACGGTAACAGTGCCGCTTTTGAGTATCTGTTTAATATCTTTGCGGCTTCCTTTGCCGCTGTTGGAGAGAAGTTTATCAAGTCGCATAGGATTATCCTTTCTTCCTTGACTGATGTACAAATATATGCTATAATGTGCTTGTCACATAAATTCTCAATAGCTTACATATAATAAGTGTGTATTTTTGTCTTTTGGTAAAAATGCATGCTATATTTCCGCATACTTATTATATGTGTGAGAGAATTTGTGTGACAACAAACAGAGGTGTGCATTTTTCGGTGCATCGGCTTTTGTTGATGCACTTTTTTTAATTTACTCTCTGTAGATGTCGCTACAACATTATGATGATGAAATCCGCTTTTGGGGCGGATTTTGTCTTTGTAAACTAATTTTATCACAAACCGAAGATATTATCAACATTTACATTATATATAATGTGGATAACTCACAGCATTTTGATGATTTTGTGGATAATACTATCAAAAAAACCTATTTTTCTGCCTTGGAGCAAAAATTTATGTTGACAAACAGGGGGCAATGGTATATAATTAGATGTGATTTTTAGTCGGCAAAGTATTTTATGGCAGGATAGCAAACACCGTTTTTGTACGCGGCGGTTTTCCTATCGGGAGACGGCAGTCCCTGCCGATGTTTTTAAAAATTCAAGATGTCCTGCCGAACAGCTGTACTTTTAAGGAGGTGTAGAGTTAATGAAAAGAACATTCCAGCCCAATGTCAGACACAGAAGCAAGGTTCACGGCTTCAGAGCAAGAATGAGCGACAGAAACGGCAGAAAAGTTTTAGCTCGCAGAAGATTAAAGGGTAGAAAAGTTTTATCCGCTTAAGCATTGATAAGTCAATAAACGACTGAGAGTAACTCAGTACTACAATCAAAATGTAGGGAACGGTCCGGACTTGGTATGAGATGCGACCGTTCCGTTTTTTGTTAAAGGTGATGTATTATGAAAGGAACCGTTAAACTCAATCGGGAATTTACTTATGCGTACAGAAAAGGAAAGAAAATTGTTTCCGATTGTATGGTCTTTCACTATTACAAGAACAAAAAAGGAAGAAACGCTTTGGGTATAACCGTATCCAAAGCAGTAGGAAAGGCACACGACCGCAATCGTGCAAAAAGGCTTATTCGTGCCGCCTTTCGGGAGTGTATGCCCGAAACCACAGGTAATTATAATGTTATAATAGCCGCCAGGGCAAAGATGGCATATGTACCTTATTCCAAGGTTGTTGCCTCTATGAAATATTGTTTGGAAAAGTCTGATATAGTATGAAAAAAATTCTTATTTGCATAATAAAGTTCTATCGCAAAAGGATTTCTCCCTTAAAGAAGCCTTGCTGCAGATTCTATCCCACCTGCTCGTCATATGCACTGCAGGCAATAGAAAAATACGGAGCACTAAAGGGTTCATACCTTGCCCTAAGACGATTACTTAAGTGTCATCCCTTTGGGGGATGCGGATTCGATCCGCTCAAATAGGAGGAAAGAAATGAGTTATATTTACAGAGCATTCGGTTTTATGCTCAATCTCATTTACGGTATCGTAGAAAACTACGGTATATCTATAATTTTACTTACAGTTTTTATCAAGCTTGTACTTCTCCCTCTTACATTAAAGCAGCAGAAGTCTATGACAAAGATGCAGCGTATGCAGCCAAAGCTTCAGGAAGTGACCGAGAAATATAAGTACGATAAAGAAAAGCAGTCTCAGGAAACAATGAAGCTCTATAAGGAGTACGGCGTAAGCCCCACAGGCGGATGTCTGCCGCTTCTTATACAGTTCCCCATACTTATCGCATTCTATCAGGTTATTCAGAAGCCTGTTCAGTATGTACTGGGTTACAGTACCAAAAAAATCACCAAGCTTCTTGCAGCAGAAGGCATTAAGGAAACTGCCGCAGGTGCACAGATTGCCCTCGCAGAAAAGCTCGGTGCATTAAACTTTGATTTCTTTGGCCTTGACCTTGCCGTAACACCCTGGGACGAATTAAAACCCCTTCTTTCCGGCGAAGGAAGCGTATGGGCACTCACAGCCCTTATTATTCCTGTTCTTGCCTGCGTTACAACATGGCTCTCCAGCAAAATTTCCACTATGATGAACAGCAAGAAAAAGGAAGAAAAAGAAGAGAAAAAGGCTCCTCAGAGAGTTCTTTCTCCTGACCAGAAAAACACCGGTAATGAAAACAGTGCAGAGTCCATGACAAAGACAATGACATACTTTATGCCTCTTATGACTTTGTGGCTCACATTCACTTTCCCTGCTGCCATGGGACTTTACTGGACGGTATCAAATGTGCTCGGTCTTTTGCAGAATGTTGTTCTCAACAACTATTACAACAAAAAGCTTACCGTAGAGATAGAGAAAAAAGACAAAGAAATCGAAGAGCGCATACAGGCAAAAATGAAGAAGTATAACACAAAAAAGAAAAAAAGAGGTTAATAAAATGGCTAACTATATAGAAAAATCAGCTAAAACAAAAGAAGAAGCTATTGAGCTTGCTCTTACCGAACTCGGCGTTTCCGAGGAGGAAGTTGAAATCGAAGTTATTGACGAAGGCTCTAAGGGCTTTCTCGGTCTGGGCAGTAAGGATGCCGTTGTAAGAGTAACATTTTCAGAAACTCCCGACAGAAGAGCACAGAAGTTCCTTTCCGGACTTTTTGACGTTATGAACGAAGAAGTAACTCTTGACATCAAGACCGAAGGTAAGGAAATGAGTATTGAATTAAGCGGTCCCGATATGGGTGTTGTTATCGGTAAAAGAGGCGAAACCCTTGATGCTCTCCAGCATCTTACAAGCCTCGTGGTAAACAGAGGTGACAATGAGTTTGTCAAGGTTTCCATGGATACCGAAAACTATCGTGAAAAGAGAATAAAAGCTCTGGAAAGTCTTGCTCATAAGCTTGCCAACAAGGTTGAAAGAACAGGCAGAAACACCACTCTTGAGCCTATGAATGCGTATGAGAGAAGAATCATCCACGCATCACTCCAGAATCACGAAACAGTTACTACCTACAGCGTAGGGCAGGG
>JAZPXS010000076.1:0-12569 GCA_045543775.1 Clostridia bacterium | reverse complement strand
GGTACAGTTGCTACAGGTAGAGTTGAGAGAGGTACTCTTAAGGTATCTGACGAAGTTGAAATCGTTGGTCTTTCAGACGAAACAAGAAAAGTTGTTGTTACAGGTATCGAAATGTTCAGAAAGCTTCTTGATGAAGCTCAGGCTGGTGACAACGTTGGTGCACTCTTAAGAGGTGTTCAGAGAAACGAAATCGAAAGAGGACAGGTTCTCGCTAAAATCGGTTCCATCAACCCCCACACACACTTCAAGGGCGAAGTTTACGTTCTTACTAAGGACGAAGGTGGCAGACATACACCTTTCTTCAACAACTACAGACCTCAGTTCTTCTTCAGAACAACTGACGTTACAGGCGTTATTAAGCTTCCCGAAGGCACAGAAATGTGCATGCCCGGCGATAACGTAACAATGGAAGTTGAGCTTATCACTCCTATCGCTATCGAAGAAGGCTTAAGATTTGCTATCCGTGAAGGCGGAAGAACAGTAGGTTCAGGTGTTGTATCCGCTATTGTTAAATAATTAGGCTTTTAAGGCCATAAAAATCAGCGTACAGATTGTACGCTGATTTTTTTTGATTTTTATTTTGATTTATATCAGAATCTGAAATCCCGTCTGTTGGAGTTTTTTATAGCTTCCACATTATCTATGGCAATTTGTCTTGCTTTGGGGTTGGGTACCTTTTGCAGTTCCTTTTCTATAAGTTCAAAGCCCTTTCGTTTTGTGTCCTCGCTGGCGTAGTCCACAAGGTACTCGGTTAGTGTCATAAGGGCATTGGGATGACAGCAGTTTTGTATTGCACCTGTCTTGCAGAGGCTCATAAATCTGTCTCCGGTTCTGCCCTCACGATAGCATGCCGTACAGAAAGAGGGGATATGACCTAAGTCAATAAGCCAGTTTACAACCTCGTCCAGCGTTCTCTGGTCGGACACATCAAATTGCTCCGAGTCGTGAGGTCTTTCCTCCTCGGTGTAACCGCCAACAGATGTTCTGGATGCACCGCTTATCTGGGATATACCCATATTGAGAGCTTCGCCGCGGACTTTTTCGGACTCTCTGGTGGAGATTATCATACCTGTGTACGGTACGGATATTCTGATTAATGCAATAATCTTTTTGAATATATCATCTGCGAGGGAGTTGTCAAACACATCGGGGTCAATATCGTCAGCTCTTTTTATTCTAGGTACGCTTATGGTATGGGGACCTACGCCGTGAACCGCTTCAAGATGTTCTGCGTGCATAAGAAGTCCTGCAAACTCATATTTGTAACCCTCAAGTCCAAAGAGAACACCAAGTCCCACATCATCTATACCGCCCTCCATAGCTCTGTCCATAGCTTCGGTGTGGTAGTCGTAGTCGTGCTTGGGACCTGTGGGATGAAGTTCCAGGTAGCTTTCCTTGTTATAGGTTTCCTGAAAGAGAATGTATGTGCCGATTCCTGCATCCTTAAGCTTGCGGTAGTTTTCCACAGTTGTTGCGGCAATGTTTACATTAACTCTTCGTATTGCACCGTTTTTATGATTTACGGAGTAGATAGTCTTTATACATTCCAGAATGTACTCAATAGGGTTATTTACAGGGTCCTCTCCGGCTTCAATCGCAAGACGCTTGTGTCCCATATCCTGAAGTGCAATAACCTCTTTTTTTACTTCCTCTTGAGTAAGCTTTTTTCTTGCTATGTGCTTGTTCTTCATATGATAAGGACAGTACACACAACCGTTTACACAGTAGTTGGAGAGGTAGAGAGGTGCAAACATAACTATGCGGTTTCCGTAGAACGAAAGCTTGATTTCCTCTGCAAGGGCGTATATCTTTTTGTTCACCTCTTCGTCATCGCAGGCAAGAAGAACCGATGCTTCTCTGTGGGTAAGTCCCTTGCACACAATCCCCTCCTCGGTTTTGCGGGGACGGGCACTTTCTATAATCTTCTCAATAAGGGGAAGATTATTTTTGTTTTCCTCACCGTAGCGGATAGTTTCCAGTATTTCCTCATGGCTTATGAATTCTTCCGCCTTGAGTGATTTCGGGTTATAATTTGCCATTTTGTGTCATCCTTTCATATCGCCGCGCCTATGCACAATGCACGCTCCGGCTTTTTCTAGCTGTTCCTTTAGTAAATTAAGGTGTTCTGCCGCTTCTGTTCCCGAGGATTTTTTGCCGTCATATAGATTGTAGTTCTTTTTGGCATCTTCGGGAGAGAGATTTGGCATTACCACATTTGCTCCGCACAGTACGGCTTTTGTACGTCCGTTTTCAGACAGAGTTGCAAGAGCCGTTGTTGCGGGGAGAAGTATATTTGGTTTAATGAGCCGTATTATCGCCAGCAGATAGCAGGTAAAGTCCGTATCTCCGGGGGGATAATCCCGAAAAGGGGTATCCTTGTGTGGGATAAAAGGACCTATTCCGCACATATGGGGCGAAAATTTTTCGATGAATTTAAGATCTTTGCTGATACATCGGTTTGTCTGACCTGGAGAACCCACCATAAATCCGCATCCCGTCTGGTAACCCAGTGACTTTAAGTGCGAGAGACATTCCATTCGGTTTCGAAAACTCATTTTCTTGGGGTGGAGTTTATTATAGTGACTTCTGCTTGCGGTTTCGTGCCTGAGGAGGTATCGGTCAGCTCCGGCATCCTTGAGAAGCTTGTAGCTTTTATAGCTTCTTTCCCCCATAGAGAGTGTTACCGCACAGTCGGGATAAGCATTTTTGATTGACTTCACGATATCACACAGTATTTCATCAGTGTAGTACATATCCTCACCGCCCTGAAGCACAAAGGTGCGAAAGCCAAGCTCATAGCCGCTTTTACAGCAGGAGAGAATATCCTCCTTTGCCAGCCTGTAACGTTTGCAAATCTTGTTGGATGCCCTTATCCCGCAGTACAGACAGTCATTTTTGCATATGTTGGATATCTCGATTAGTCCTCTGACAAATATACTGTTGCCGTATATACTTTCCTTGGCTTTTAATGCCAAGGGTGCGATGTATTCCAGAGCTTCCGGAGAGTAGTTATCCAATAGCTTGCGGTACTCACGCCTTGTGAGACTGTGAGTGGTATTTAATTTGTCAATAAGCTTTTTAATCTTCATAGTTAATCACATTGGAGTACGCAGTTTTTACGCTGATACCCTTTAACGCACCAATCTTTCCTGCAAGGGATGATATGGTGTCCTGAGGAGCATCTATTGCTATGCTCATAACATTGATATTGTGTTTGCGATAGGGGATACCCATCCTGCCTATTATATAGGGTGCATATTCGTGAAGAATGTCGTTTAATTCTTTTACAGAGTCGGTATCTTCCACAATTATTCCCATAACTGCAACTCTTGTTTCCATAGTTACCTCCAATAAAAAAGTACACCAAAAAGGTGCACAAAAAATTTATGGTATTCAAAGCACCTTTCAGTCAGTTTCAACTTTCTGTCAGATTATATATCATATTATACAGCCTTTTAAACGTAATGTCAATTGGTAATATTATTTGTTACTTTACGCCATTGACAATATATAATTAAAATAGTATAATTCATTTAAAAATTAATAAAAAGGATAATACATATGAAAAAATACACAGTAATTATAGCCACTTTGGCAGCACTTACCGCACAGATTATATTTGGTTTCAGCTTTATGTTTACAAAAATAGCTTTGGGATATTCAAGCCCAATGACAGTTATTTTTGACAGATACCTGGTAGCATTTGTTGCTATGACTGCGGTTATGATATTAACAAAACAAAAAATAAATATACAAAAGGGAATGTGGAAGATAGTATTGATGTCATTTTTCCAGCCTACACTGTATTTCCTTTTTGAAACCTATGGAATAAAGCTTACTTCAAGTGGATTTTCTTCCGTAATGATAGCCCTTATTCCCATCGCCTCAATGGTGTGCGGAATTTTCACGCTGGGTGAGGTTCCAAGACCTATGCAGTATGTTTTTTCTCTTTTATCCATAGGGGGAGTTGTTGTAATAACAATGTCTGCATCAAGCACGGGAACTGTCACTCCTCTTGGTGTGGTACTGCTTATTGGAGCCGTTTTTTCCTCCTGTGCCTTCAACATAACAAGCAGAAAGATTTCCGGAGAATTCACAGTAATGCAGAGGACATACGCAACAACGGTTATCGGACTTATTTCTTTTGCACTGATTTCATTTTTTGAAAACATCGGAGAGCCTATGGCAATGTTTACATCCTTTGCAAAGCCGGACTTCTTGTGGGCAATTGTCTATCTTGGTGTGGCATCATCGGTTGGTGCATTTTTATTTATGAATTATGCAAACACATATCTTCCCGTGGCAAGAACCACGGTGTTTGCCAACATAACAACGGTAATATCCGTTGCGGCAAGTGCGATCTTCTTAAAGGAGCCGATTACTCCTACGATGATAGCTGCAACACTTGTAATAATTGCAGGTGTAACCGGGGTGCAGATTGTAGGAATAAGAAGCAACAAGGAGTAAATGTGATGAAACAAAAAAATTACAAAAAAACATTAATAGCATGTTACCTTGGTTTTGTCACACAGGCTATATCGGCGAACTTTTCACCACTGCTGTTTTTAACATTCAAGAATACCTATGGTATCTCTTTTGAAAAGATAGCTCTGATTCCCGTAGTTTTTTATCTTACACAGTTAATTGTCGATTTAGCGGCTACAAAATTTGCTGATAAAATAGGCTACAGAACCTGTGTTGTTGTGTCTCAGCTTGTTTCATCGCTGGGACTTATATTAATGGCAATTCTGCCGGAAATGCTGCCGGTACCCTTTGCGGGACTTCTTATTGCTGTAGTTTTTTATGCAATAGGAAGCGGTCTTGTTGAGGTTTTGCTAAGTCCCATTGTGGAGGCTTGTCCTTTTGAAAACAAAGAGGGTATGATGAGCCTTCTCCACTCGTTTTACTGTTGGGGTGCAATGGGTGTAATTTTGGGTTCAACTCTTTTCTTTGCTCTGTTCGGAACACAAAACTGGAAAATACTTACCTTCATCTGGGCACTGATTCCGCTGATTAATACCTTTAATTTTATAAACTGCCCTATAGAAAAGCTCACTGACGACGGAAAGACTATGAGCATCAGACAGCTTTTGGGAGTGCCCGTTTTCTGGCTTATGATAATCCTTATGATATGTGCCGGCGGCTCGGAGGCAACTATGTCTCAGTGGACATCTGCATTTACGGAATCGGCACTTGGCGTTTCAAAAACCGTAGGTGACCTTGCAGGGCCGTGCCTGTTTGCTATGTTTATGGGCATAACACGTATGGTCTACGGAAAAATGGGCGAAAAGCTTGATCTTACAAAAACCATGCTTTTGTGTGCAATGCTGTGTGCAATTTGCTATCTTACGGCGTCTTTGTCGGCTTCTTCTGTAGCAGGTCTGGTTGGATGTGCTCTTTGCGGATTGGCTGTAGGAATTATGTGGCCCGGAACAATCAGTATTTCGTCCCAAAAATGTCCCGGCGGCGGAACTGCCATGTTTGCCTTTTTGGCACTGGCAGGTGACCTTGGTGCAACCGTCAGTCCTGCCCTGGTAGGAAAGTTTGCAGAGATGGCGGGAGGCAATCTCAAAATGGGATTGCTTGTTGCCACTGTGTTTCCCGTAGTTCTGACATTGGGATTGATTTTTTTGAATTTAAAAAGAGATCACACAAAAACAAGAAGAGAGTTTTAAAATGCTTGCAAAGGCATATAATATTTGATATAATTATTATATATGTGTAATATGGAGGCATTATATGTCAAAAATAAATATAATAGGCTCCGGCGGATGGGGAACGGCAAACGCCATTCTGCTTGCAAAAGCCGGACACGATGTTCTTCTCTGGTCTTATCTTGAGGAGGAAAGTCAAAATTTACAAAAATACCGTGAAAACAAACCTTTTTTGCCGGGAATAGAAATTCCGGAAAAAGTCAGCTTCACTTCCGACATATCGGAGTGCGGAGAGGCAGACCTCATAGTCATTGCCAGTCCTTCACACGCAGTCAGAGCTACCGCGAGAAGCCTTGCACCCTATGTAAAAAAAGGACAGCTTATACTAAATATCTCCAAGGGCTTTGATGACGAAGAGCACAAACGTCTTTCTGAGGTTATTATGTCCGAGATTCCCGGCTCTGTGGTAGCTTCTATGAGCGGACCGTCTCATGCGGAGGAAGTGGCAATCGGTATGCCCACTACGAATGTTGTTGCGTGTGCTGATATGGAAAAAGCGGAATATATTCAGGATTTGTATATGTCACCGCTGTTTCGGGTGTACACCTCCGATGATATAATCGGACTGGAGCTTGGAGGCTCTCTTAAAAATATCATAGCACTTGCAGCAGGTATCTGCGATGGTTTGGGATTTGGAGATAATACCAAGGCGGCACTTATGACCAGAGGACTTGTAGAAATAACAAGACTTGGTGTCAAGATGGGTGCAAAGCCGGAGACTTTCAGCGGACTTACCGGAGTAGGTGACCTTATTGTTACATGTACCAGTATGCATTCCAGAAACCGCAGAGCAGGAATACTTATAGGAAAGGGTATGACTGCAGAGGAAGCTCAGAGGGAAGTCAAAATGACAGTAGAGGGCGTAAAAGCCTGTATGGGTGCCTATGAGCTTGCAAAAAAATACGACGTGGAAATGCCGATAGTAAACGCCATATACAAGGTACTCAAAGGAGAAATCAAAGCATCAGAGGCGGCAGAACTTCTTATGGGCAGAGCCAGAAAGAAAGAGACAGAAAGACAGTGGCTTAAATAATTTTGCGAAAGGAAGTTTTTGTAGTGAAATTAGACAGCAGTACTTTATTTGTTAATACGGGGCGAAAACCCCTTCCCGCTATGCAGAAGAAAAAGAGAAACAGCAAAAACACCATTGCACTTATAGTATGTATTGCCATAATTGCCGTGCTTTGTGTTTTTGTGGGCCTTATAATGCATGTGTGGTTTAATTATAACGAAAATGTCAAACCACCTGAACCTGCAAAGAACACTGTGGTAGAGCAGGCAGAGACTCCCGAAAAGGTGGAGCCGGTTATTGAAGAAGAGCCCGAAGAACCCGTAGAGGAAAAGCCTGAACCCAAACCGGATAAAAAGCAAAATTCCACAATGGGAGAGACAAGCGGCCTTTCAAGAGCCGCATCAAAACCTTTTAAATCTGTGGATGCTGACTATTCTTATGGTATAGCCAATTTAGGTGACGGCTATATCTACATAGATAATACGGACAAGCTCTATAACGAAATGGCAATAAATGCATTTTTGCTGGATTATGTAAGTAACGCTATTTATCTTGGTACCTTTGACTACGATACTCCCGTTGGCGATTATATGGGAAGCTATCTTATGACAAGAGCCTTTACAGACAGAAGCACCGATGCGGCAAAACTGCTCATAAACCACTTTGGAACCGCAAGAATTAATTCGTATCTTGCATCAAAGGGTTACACAGGCACGCAGTTTTCCGATACAGAGGGCGAAAGCTATACAACAACTGAGGATCTTATCCGCCTTATGGATAAGATGTACAAAAATACCGGCTTCTTCCCCTACAGCGATATGTACAAGAAAATGAGAAATTCTTCGCTTGATACCGCAATAAAGGCAAATCTTCCGGAGGGATGTTCCTCAGTAAACCTTGCATATACCTCCGATGAGGAAATGTTTGAAGCAGGAATTATTTACACACCTAATGGAAATTTTGCATTTGTGTGCTCAGCAGACAGTACAGATGACAGCGTGAAGAAAGCTATTTCAGAATCCGTAGCTGCAATGTGCAAGGCGGCATCGGAAGGCAGTGGAGATGAATGAAAATGAGTACGGTAATTTGCGGCAGTATTAATCCGGAAGAACTTTGCACAGATAGAGGAGAGCTTGCTGCACGTCTCAGGATGCCAAAGGATGCTGCAGCTGAGTTTGCGTCTGAATATGTCAATAATTTTTTGAAAATTATAAAACCGAGGTATTGCTATGCCAAAACCTCGGTTTTTGTAAATAATGATGGTGTAGCAGAGCTTGGTTTTGCAAAAATCCCCTCATACAGCCTCGAAAAGCTTTTTTCCGGATGTTCCTCTGCCTATGTAGCAGCTGTAACTCTGGGGATAGATGTTGATATTTACATAAACAGACTTGGAATAACAAGCGGTGCAGGAAGCTTTGTGGCAGATGCCGTGGCATCCTCCTTGGGTGAGGCGGCAATGGACTATGTAAATACTCTTTTGGAAAAAGAAGCTAACCTCACTCGCAGATTCAGCCCCGGATTCGGAGATTTTGAGCTTAAGTGGCAGGAGAGTGTACTGGGGTTTTTAAGGGCGGACAATCACATAGGAATTAAGCTTGGTGCAAACTATGTAATGTCCCCGAGAAAATCGATAACCGCTATTATGGGAGTGATAGATAAATGAAAGATATTTTGGAACTTATAAAAAAGCAAAGAGTTTTCTTTGACGGCGGTATGGGTACCTGCCTTCAGAGTGAAGGACTTATGCCGGGGGAAAAGCCGGAGAGCTGGTGCATCAAAAAACCCGATATCATAGAAAAAATCCATCGTGAATATTTTAAAGCAGGAGCAAATATAGTAACCACCAACACCTTTGGTGTAAACCGTGACAAATTTCCCGATTATGAGGAAATAATTTCTGCGGCAATTTCTATTGCGAGAAAGACAACGGAGGGCAAGGAGGACAGGTTTGTAGCTTTTGATATAGGTCCCACCGGAAGACTTCTTAAACCCCTGGGGGATATGGACTTTGAGTATTGTGTGGAGCTTTTTGCCGCCAATATACGATGTGCCGCAAAGCACAACCCCGACCTTATCATAATAGAAACAATGAATGATGCACTGGAAACCAAGGCGGCTGTAATTGCCGCAAAGGAAAACTGCCGGTTGCCGGTTTTTGTAACCAATGCATATGATGCAAGCGGCAAGCTTATGACGGGAGCCAATCCCAAAGCGATGATTGCAATGCTGGAAGGTCTGGGCGTGGATGCTCTCGGTATCAACTGTTCACAAGGTCCGGACACGATGATTGATATAGCATATGAATTTGCTAGGTATTCGTCGCTTCCTATAATAGTAAACCCCAATGCAGGACTTCCCAAAGTTCGTGACGGAAAGACCGTGTACGATTTGACACCGTCGGATTTTGCCGGATATATGAAAAAAATTGCAGAGGCAGGAGCTACAATAGTGGGCGGTTGCTGCGGTACAACACCGGAATACATAAAGGCAACCGTTGATGCACTTTCCGATGCTTGCTATAAGTTGCCTGAAAAGAAAAATCGCACACTGGTTTCCTCCTACACCCACGCTGTAGAGATAGGCACAAACCCCGTGCTTATAGGCGAGAGGATAAACCCCACGGGAAAAAAGAAGCTTAAGGAAGCCATCAAAAACGGAGATATGGATTATGTTCTCTCCGAGGGTATCCGTCAGGCTGACAAGGGAGTGCACATCCTGGATGTTAATGTTGGTGTACCGGGTATTGATGAACCTAAAGTAATGGAGAGAGTTGTAACATCGCTTCAGGCTGTTACCGATAAACCTCTGCAGATAGATACCTCCAATGCCGAAGCAATGGAGAAAGCTATGCGAATATATGCAGGAAAGCCAATGGTAAACTCCGTAAACGGAAAAAAGGAGAGTATGGACTCCGTTCTGCCGCTTGTTAAGAAATACGGCGGTGTACTGATTGCCCTTACTCTCGACGAAAACGGCATCCCCGATACTGCCGACGGCAGATATAACATAGCAATGAAGATAATTGACGAAGCGAAGAAATACGGTATAGAAAAGAAGGATATTGTAGTAGATCCGCTTGCTCTAACTGTTTCTTCCGATGCAACGGGGGCACTTGTCACGTTGGAGACGATAGAAATGCTCACCCGGGATGGAATAAATACCAGCCTTGGTGTTTCCAATATATCCTTTGGCCTTCCGTCAAGAGACATTGTGAACTCTGCATTTTTCACACGCAGTCTGGGTGCAGGCCTTAAATGTGCTATTATGAATCCGTTTTCCGATGCTATGATGAATTCCTACTATGCCCATAGGCTTTTAAATGCCCTTGATCAATCTTGCGAGGAATATATAGCCTATGCCGACGGTAAGGAGAATATAAATACCTCTTCCACAGAAAACCTGAATCTTGGTGAGGCAATTATAAAAGGCTTAAAGGATGCGGCATATGAAAGCTGCAAAATAGAGCTTGAAGCAAAAGCTCCCATGGATGTGATAAATACCGTCATAATTCCATCCCTCAATAAAATCGGCAATGATTTTGAAACGGGGAAGGCATATCTTCCTCAGCTTCTTATGAGTGCAGATGCTGCCGCAGCGGCTTTTGAAGTAGTAAAGACAAAAATTGACCGAAAAACCGATTCGGTAGGAAAACCTGTGGTACTTGCCACCGTTAAGGGCGACATACACGATATAGGCAAGAATATAGTAAAGGTAGTCCTTGAGAGCTATGGCTTTGATGTTGTAGACCTTGGAAAGGACGTGGCACCTGAGATAGTTTGCGACTCCATAGCCTCCACCGGGACGGCTCTTGTGGGACTTAGTGCTCTTATGACAACCACTGTTCCCGCTATGGAGGAGACTATAAAGCTTGTTAAGGCGAGATATCCTGATGTTAAAATTATAGTTGGCGGTGCGGTGCTTACGGAGGAATACGCTTCCGTCATCGGAGCAGACTACTATGCTGCCGACGCTATGGATGCGGCAAAAGTTGCAAGAGCAGTTTATAATAATTAAAAAATCGTGAAAGGAAGATAAATGGTTAAGAATTGCCACAAAATCACCTTAAAAATGCCATATTATTACCCATACATACAATTGACTTTGGCCAAAAAGGGTGATATATTAAGATTATATTATTGGACTGATGAAAAAAGTTAAAATCAAGGAGGAAGGTCTAATGGATAAGCAAACAGTTTTACAAAAGATTAAAGATGTCGGTATTGTTGCAGTAGTAAGAGCAACAACTGCTGACGAAGCAAAAAAGATTACCGAAGCTTGTATGCAGGGCGGAGTTCCAGCAATCGAGCTTACATTTACCGTTCCCGGTGCTCACAAGGTTATAGACGAGCTTGCTTCCTACTACAAGAATGACGATATCATTCTCGGTGCAGGTACAGTTCTCGATTCCGAAACAGCAAGAATCGCTATCCTTTCCGGTGCACAGTATGTGGTAAGTCCTTACTACGACGAAAACACAATCAAGCTCTGTAACAGATATGCAGTTCCCTGTATGCCCGGTTGTATGACAATTCACGATGTTGTTAAGTCCCTTGAGCTTGGATGCGATATCATCAAGTTATTCCCCGGCGATGCATTCGGACCCGGTATGGTTAAGGCAATAAAAGGCCCTATTCCTCAGGCAAACATTATGCCCACAGGCGGTGTTGATGTGGACAATGTTGCAAAGTGGATAGAGGCAGGCGTTGTAGCAGTAGGTGCAGGAAGCTCTCTTACAAAGGGTGCAAAGACAGGCGACTACGGCCTTATCACAGAAACAGCAAAGAAATTTGTAGAAAATATCAAAGAAGCCCGTATCAAGCTGGGTAAATAATCGAAAGGACGGTACATAAAAATGGCAAAGGTAGTAACATTTGGCGAAATTATGATGAGACTTCAGACTCCCGGATACAAGAGATTTATCCAGGCACAGTCACTTGAAGTAGAATATGGCGGCGGCGAAGCAAATGTTGCAGTTTCCGTAGCAAACTACGGTATGCAGGCTTGCTTTGTAACAAAGCTTCCCGAAAACCCCATTGGTGATGCTTGTCTTGCACAGCTTCGCAAAATGAATGTTTGCACAAAGCACATTGCAAGAGGCGGTGAAAGACTTGGTATCTATTTTGCAGAAAAAGGTGCTTCACAGAGAGCTTCCAATGTAGTATATGACAGAGCACATTCCTCCATTGCTACTGCTTCTCCCGAGGATTTTGACTGGGCGGCAATTTTTGAAGGAGCAGACTGGCTCCACTTTACAGGTATCACTCCCGCAATCAGCGACGAAGCTGCTGCAATTTCCCTTATGGCTTGCAAAAAAGCAAAGGAAATGGGCGTTAAGATCAGCTGTGACTTAAACTTCCGTAAAAAGCTCTGGACAAGCGAAAAAGCAGGCAAGGTTATGGGTGAGCTTTGTGAGTATGTAGACGTACTTATTGCCAACGAAGAAGACGCAGAAAAGGTATTCGGCATCAAGGCGGCTTCCACCGACATTACTTCCGGCGAGCTTTCTGACGAAGGCTACAAGGATGTTTGCAAGCAGCTTGTGGACAGATTTGGTTTTGAAAAGGTTGCAATCACACTTCGTGAATCCATTTCCGCTTCTGTAAACAACTGGGCAGCTCTCCTTTATGACGGCGGCGAATTCTATAAATCCAAGAAGTACACAATGAACATCGTAGACCGTGTAGGCGGCGGAGATTCCTTTGGCGGCGGACTTATCTATGCAATACTTTCTGACTACTCCAGCCAGGATGTAATTGAATTTGCAGTTGCAGCTTCCTGCTTAAAACACACAATTGAGGGTGATATGAACCTCGTTTCTCTTGCTGAAGTTAAGAACCTTATGA
>JAZPXS010000075.1:0-6054 GCA_045543775.1 Clostridia bacterium | reverse complement strand
GTTTCAGAGTTTCAAGACCGAAATAATCGTCTATATCTCTGTCGTTGATGGTTACTTTACCTGTACCCTTATAGAGTCTTACTCTTGCAACAGAGCTTTTTCTTCTTCCTGTGCCGTATAACTCATTAGCCATTTTAAGTATCCTCCTTATTTAATAATTCCTGTGTAAACTTCAGGATTCTGTGCAGCATGCTCGTGTTCAGCGCCGGCATATACTCTGAGTCTTGTGAGAGCCTTTGCACCGAGAGTGTTGTGGGGGAGCATACCCTTAATAGCAAGTGTCATAGCCTTTTCGGGCTTTTCTGCCATAAGTGTTTTGTACTTAATTTCCTTAAGACCGCCAACATAACCTGTGTGGTATCTGTAATATTTCTGCTCAAGCTTGTTGCCTGTAAGAACAGCCTTGTCAGCATTGAGAATAATTACGAAATCACCGCAGTCAACATTAGGTGTAAAGGAAGGCTTAATTTTACCTCTTAAGATAGAAGCAGCAGCGCTGGCAATTCTACCGAGGCTTTTGCCTTCAGCATCAATAATGTACCATTTTCTTTCTACATCAGCGGGTTTAGCCATAAATGTACTCATTAGATTAACCTCCATACGATTTATTCAACATTTGGTATTTTAATATATTTTTGGTTATATGTCAACACTTTTTTTACAAAAAAATAATTTATAATCACCAAACTTCTGTTTTCTTTGTTTTTCTCTTTCAATCTCGCTCAATCTCGCAACTCAAATTACTTTTTGATATAGAAACCATATGGTTTTGAGATTTCTGATTTTGGACAAAAAAATAGCCGCCCTGTCGGCAGCCGTTTTTTTTCCTTACACGAAGGAGGGAAAATGAAAAAAGTTTTGTGGTATGGGTATATTCTACCATTTTCCCTCCTTATTATCAAGATTACTTTTTGACGAAAATGTCATTTTTTGTCAAGATTTTTTGTGTATAACTTACAAACGAATCATTCCTGAACGTTCAAAGAAAAGTTTTCCAGTTTTTTCTTTATTCTTTGCAGTGCATTGTCTATGGACTTTTCGCTTCTTTTAAGTTCGGAGGCAATTTCAGTGTAGCTTTTCCCGGATATGTAGCAATTTAGCACAGCTATCTCATATTTGCTCAGAGATTCCTTAAGCTTGGTTTCCAGCATAGCGAGGCGTTCTTTATTTATCATTATTTCCTCGGGATCCGGATGGAAAATCTCTCTTATAGCTTCAATTGGAGTATCGTCATTTTCATCGTTTGAACTTTTGTTAAGAGATATATAGGAGTTAAGAGGCATATGCTTAAGTCTGGTAGCGGTTTTGACAGCGGTTATTATTTGCCGTGTTATGCACAAATCGGCAAATGTCCGGAAGGATGAGCCGTTTTGGGGATTATAGTCCTTGATGGCTTTGTACAGACCAATCATACCTTCCTGTATTATATCGGATTTTTCCGCACCGATGAGAAAGTATGTTCTGGATTTAGATTTTACCAGGTTTTTGTATTTGTTGAGAAGAAATTCCACCGCACGGGTGTTGCCGTCTTTGGCAAGGGCGAGTATCCGGGATTCTTCAGCAGTTTCAAAATCAAGTTCTTTCATTATATCACCACCGTATTTTTTTATTGTAGAATATATTTTTGCTTTTGTCAAGACAAGCAGTTCTATTTTTGGACGGGCATCAATATACTTTTATTGAGGTGTTAAAAATGAATTCGTTAAGCCGGGTGCTCAATTATATTCATCCCAGTATAAAAGAACTTATTAATGCCTTTTCGTTTAGAGACCATATCACAGAGATAAGGCTCAGTCGTGCACAAAAGCCTTTAGTTTGCACTCCTTATGACATAAAAGTGCTTGATGGTTTGTGGAACGATGAAGGTGTTTTTGACTATTCGGTTAATGCGATTACCGGAGGTAATCTTTACAGTGTCATTGACAAAGTCAAAGATGGCTACATAACCTTGCCTGGGGGTCATCGTGCCGGAATATGTGCTTCGGCAGTCACAATGGGTAAAGACGTATGCAATATAAAGGATATCTCATCAATATGTTTTCGTATTGCACGGGAAATAAAAGGGTGCGGAAATGATATAACAGCGGAAATCCTGCAGGATTCCGGTAATTCCTCTGTACTTGTGGCATCGCCTCCCGGATATGGCAAAACTACGGTTTTACGGGATATTTGCAGAGTTCTTTCCGGAGGAAAAATGGACGGTAATATCCGAAAGGTCGGCATATCCGATGAAAGGGGAGAGATTGCTGCAATGCATATGGGAGTTCCGTCTTTCGATATTGGCTATGGTGCTTTTGTTTGCGACGGCTATCCCAAGGTTCTTGCAATTTCGATGATGCTTCGAACTATGTCTCCCGATTTTATTGTAACTGATGAAATCGGAAGCAGTGAGGATTTTGAAGCAATATATGCAGCGTCCCGGTGCGGTGTTGGTGTTGTTGCGAGTATTCACGCTACGGAGATTTTGGATCTGAGGACACGCTTCGGCGAAAAGATAAGATGCTTTGATAAGATATTTTTTATTGGTAATAAGCAAAGAGGTCATAAAACATACGGGAGGGATAAGGGTGATTATTAAAATTTTCGGTATGATTATCATTATGTTTTCTTCTGTTATGCTTGGCCGTGGGGTTTCAGAATGCATGGCAGCAAGGGAGAGGGAACTATCAAATCTTGGTGATGCCATTTCTTTTATGTCGGGAGAACTTGGTTATACTCACCTATGTATGAGGGAGATAATATTTCGTGTTACTCCTTATGTAAATGGTGTATGCGGAGAGTTTTTTCAATGTATATGCGACAGTATGCAAAAGGGAGAAAGTGCATCCTTTGCATGGTCAAATGCAATCTTGGTAAAAGGTCAGCTTATGTCACTAAAAAAAGAAGATATTGATTATATTCAAAAAACATCACATTTTCTTGAGGCATATGAGCTTGAGGAGCAGATAAAGTGCCTTGATGCAATGGGAAAGCACATAAGAGAGCTTGCGTCCCGTGCAGGTGATGTAAAGAGAAAAAACAGCCGTATAGTGAATATGCTTGGAGTGTACGGCGGAATGCTTTTGTGTATTTTGGTGTTTTAGGAGTAATTTATGGGAACAGAACTTATTTTTCAGATAGCTGCTATCGGTATCATAGTGTCTGTACTTTGTCGGCTTCTTGTACAATCCGGCAGAGATGAGCAGGCATTTATGCTCTCGATAGTAGGCCTTGTTGTTGTAATGCTTATGGTTGTAAACGAGGTGAGCACACTTTTTGAGACAGTCAGGGAGCTTTTTGATATATGATTTTTAAACTTGTACTTTTTGCAATAGCACTAAGCCTTATCCTGGTTGTATTGTCAGATAGCTTTAAGAGTGGGGCAGTGGTTCTTTCTGTGGGAGGTTGTGTAGTACTTTTTGCGGTGTTTGTCAGGGTGTTTTCGGTTATGAAGTCAAATTCTGTACCGACATTCGAGGGAGCCGATAAAGATGCAATAGCCGTAATACTGAAAACATTGGCAGTTGCATATCTCACCGGCTTTGGCAGTGACATATGCACCGATGCAGGTCAAAGGGCAGTTGCTAATGCACTGGAAACAGCAGGTAAGGCTATTATGCTGTCTATGGCACTTCCGATGCTTTTGGGCATCTTTGATTCGGTTAACAAAATATTGGGTGGTTAGTATGCGTAAGATAACAGTGGCGGTTTTTATTTTTGTTGCAGTTGTTTTTTCAACTGTATCGGCACAGTATGATGTTCCGTCGTTTGATGGAGAGCTTTTTAGCGAAATTACAGGCAATCTTGCCTTTTCTGATATGATATCGCAGATAATATCCGGCGAAATGCCCGTGGGGGAAAAGCTTACGGGAAGAATATTGCAGTATGTTTTTGGCGACATTCGCTCTCTATGTGCAAGTGTTGTCACCGTTATTGGGCTTGTAATACTATCTTCGTGTATAAAGGGTTCCCAAGTGAAATTGGGGGGGAACCTTTCGGAGATAGCGTTCCTCATATGTTACTTTACGGTTTCCTCATTTTTGCTCAATATACTGTGCAGTGCGGTTGAGACCGCACGGAGGGCATCGGAGGAAATTGTTGTTTTTACGGAGATGTCGCTTCCTGCGTATATCGGGATAATTACTTCAACAGGTATAAATGCAGGAGCTTCAAAGGGAATATTTCTTGCTATGGTAAATATTGTCTCACGCTATGCCGGAGATTTTATGATAAATGCCTTTTTCTACATAGCCATACTTACCGTGGTCAGCAATATGTCATCTGCCATACACATCACAAAGCTTATTTCTCTTGCAAGGCAGGTGCTTTTCTGGGTGCTGGGCTTTATACTCACGGTTTTTGCCGGTATGACTACACTTTCGGGGCTGGGTGCTTCGGCATCCTCTGCAGTTGGCATAAGGGCTGCCAAATACACCATAGGACACGCAATTCCGGTGGTGGGAGGCTTTCTTGCGGATTCCACAGAGCTAGTTCTGGCATCGGCAAAAATATTCAAAAATGCTTTTGGCACTGCGGGAATTGCCGTTATTGCCATTGTGTGCCTTGTGCCTGTACTCAAACTTTTTGTTATAGCTTTTATGTTAAAATTGTCAGCGGGACTTACAGAACCGTTTTGCGATAACCTTATGTCAGACACCATATATCAGGTGGGGCAAAGCATAATACACATAATGGTGTCGGTACTGCTTATGAGTGTTATGTTTATACTGGCCTTTGCAGTGCTTATAAATTTGTAGGCATTGGAGTTTGACAACATTTCACCGGCTGGCACATGGAGGGAAAAATGAGAGAGTATGTTATTTCGGTTTGTTTTGCAATACTTTTCTGCGTGGGAGTTTTTATTGTTCTTCCTCACAAACGTTATGAGGGAATAGTAAAGATTGTATGCGGTATTTTTGTTATAAGTACAGTGGCATCGCCCATTCCGGGAATTCTCAAAATAGCCTACGACAAATTCAATTTTGCAGATTATATAATAGATGAAAACGGTTTTTATGAAAAAGTTGAGGAAAACGAAAAGAATTATACACAATATATGCAGGAGAATTTCATGGAAATTGCCTCAGAGAATCTGGAAAAAGAAATTCTCTCGGTTATGGGAATTGATGTAAGGATTAATATAGATACATCTTCCGCTACTGCGGTTGCAGAAGATGTTCCCGGTGAATATCGGGAAAAAGTAAAAAACTACATAAATGAAAATTATTCACTGAATACGGTTTTTGACAGTTGAGGTATGCAATGCTTGAAAATATCAAAAAAATTAAAAGTCCGTATATAATAGCGGCTCTGGTTGCAGGTCTTATTATGGTTATCCTTTCCAATTCTTTTTCCGATGGGGGAAAGGAGAAAAAAGAAGAAAAAACAGATACGGAAATACCATTTAATTATGAATATGCGTCCCTGCAACTGAAAGAGATAATAGGCGGAATCGATGGTGTGAGTGATGTAAATGTTTTTGTATCCTATGAAAATTACGGTTCTGACAGAATTGCATCTGTAAGAGAGGTACAATCAGACAGTGCAAAAACATCTGAGAAAACCCGTGAGGTTATGGAAAAGGATGGCTCAACAGAAAAACCCTTTGTCAGGGAAAAAGTCCTCCCCGAGGTCAGGGGAGTGATAATTGCCGCCCGGGGTATAAAAAGGAAGAATCTGGAGGAAAAAATAACCGATGCGGTATCTGCAGCTTTAGGAGTACCGGTTCATCGGGTAAAAATAATATCAAAGGATTGAAGGAGAGAAAAAATATGTTTATGGTTTTCAGAAAAAAGCAGATGGTGATGACAGCAGTAGTGCTTATGCTTGGGATAGCAGGGTACTTAAATTACAGGTATGACAAGGAGCCGATAGCTAAGAGCGTATCAGTGGAGGAAATGCAAAGCGGAGAGCCTGATACCGGTGAGGCGGTAATGGTTAATTCTGATGCCGCAGTGCAGGAAGAGGATTTTTTTGCAAAGCAAAAGCTGGAAAAGGACCGTGCCCGTGCAAAAAAGGCAGAGGAACTGGGGGAAATACTTGAGGAAGAGAATATTTCCGAAGAAATGAGAAAGT
>JAZPXS010000074.1:0-2525 GCA_045543775.1 Clostridia bacterium | reverse complement strand
AACAAGCCAATGAAGGGACATTTTGAAAAGGCCGGAATTTCTGCAAAGAAATATTTAAAGGAATTCAAACTCGAAAATGCAGCATCTATGAACGTAGGAGACGAAATCAAAGTTGACGTGTTTGCAGCAGGAGACAAAGTAGACATCACAGGAACAAGCAAAGGTAAAGGTTTCCAGGGCGCAATCAAGAGATGGGGCGCTCACAGAGGCCCAATGGCTCATGGTTCAGGTTATCACAGAGGCGCAGGTTCAATGGGTGCATGCTCAAGCCCATCAAGAGTTTACAAGGGCAAGAAGCTCGCAGGACATATGGGTACTGACACAGTAACAATCCAGAATCTTGATGTGGTTAGTGTTGACGCAGAAAAGAACTTACTTTTAGTTCGCGGTGCAATCCCCGGACCAAAAGGCGGATTAGTAATAGTTAAGAACGCTGTTAAGTGTTAAGACAAGGAGAAAGGAGGAAGTTATACATGCCTAACGTGGCTTTATATAACATGGATGGTAAAGAAGTAGGAACCATCGAGTTAAATGAAAATGTATTCGGTGCTGAAGTTAATAAAGTAGCAATTTACGAAACAGTAAAGAACTACCTTGCAAATCAGAGACAGGGTACGCAGAGCACAAAAACAAGATCTGAAGTTAGCGGCGGTGGAATCAAGCCATGGCGTCAGAAGGGCACAGGCAGAGCAAGACAGGGCTCAATCCGTGCTACACAGTGGATTCACGGCGGTATCGCACTTGGACCAAAACCAAGAGATTACAGATACTCAATCAACAAGAAAATGAAGAATGTTGCTTTGAAGTCTGCATTATCATCTAAGGTGGCTAACGGCGAAATCGTAGTAATCGACAATCTTGATGTAGAAGAAATCAAGACAAAGAAAATTGTTAACCTCCTTGGAAATGTTGGAGCAGACAAGGCTCTTATCGTTACAAGTGATGTTAATAATAAAGTATATATGTCAGCAAGAAACATTGAAAACGTAAAAGTTTCATTTACAGGTGCTTTAAACGTTTACGAAATCTTAAAGTATGACAAGCTTGTAATCGCACAGGATGCGGTTAAGAAATTAGAGGAGGTGTATGCATAATGATGTATCATGATATCATTAAAAGACCTATCATTTCCGAAAATTCTATGGAAGATATAGCAAACAAGAAGTACACCTTTGAAGTTGCTCCAAATGCAACTAAAGTTGATATTAAAATTGCTGTTGAACAGATTTTCAAGGTTCAGGTTGACAAGGTTAACACGATGAACTATTTAGGCAAAACAAAAAGAATGGGCGTACACGTTGGAAAGAGAAACGACTGGAAGAAAGCAATCGTAACTCTTAAGCCTGAAAGCAAAGCAATCGAATTTTTCGAAGGACTTGCTTAATTAATTAGTGAAGGAGTTGAAAGCAAATGGCTATAAAGAAGTATAAACCGACTTCTCCGGCGAGAAGAACAATGACCGTTTCAGCCTTCGAGGAAATCACTAAGAGCACTCCCGAAAAGAGCTTGGTTGTTTCATTAAACAAGTTCGCAGGCAGAAACTCATACGGTAGAATTACTGTTCGTCACAGAGGCGGCGGAAATAAAAAGAAATACAGAATTATCGACTTTAAGAGAAATAAAGACGGTATCAATGCAACTGTTATCGGTATCGAATACGATCCAAACAGAAGCGCAAACATTGCATTACTTCAGTACGAAGACGGTGAAAAGAGATATATTATCGCTCCCGTTGGTTTAAAAGACGGTGATGTAGTTGTTTCGGGTCCAATGGCTGATATTAAGCCAGGTAACGCATTACAGATTAAAGACATCCCTGTAGGTACACTTATTCATAACATTGAATTAGTTCCAGGCAGAGGTGCTCAGCTGGTTCGTTCAGCAGGTAATTCAGCACAGCTTATGGCTAAAGAAGGCGCTTACGCTCAGGTAAGACTTCCATCAGGCGAAGTTAGAATGGTAAGTGTTAACTGTAAGGCTACAATCGGCGTTGTTGGTAATATCGATCATGAAAACATTTCAATCGGTAAAGCAGGTAGAAAACGTCACATGGGTATTAGACCTACAGTTCGTGGTGTTGTTATGAATCCTAACGACCATCCACACGGTGGTGGTGAAGGTAAATCACCTATCGGTCGTCCAAGTCCTGTTACCCCATGGGGTAAGCCGGCACTCGGTTATAAGACAAGAAAGAAAAACAAGAAGTCGGATAAGTACATCGTAAAGAGCAGAAAATCTAAATAATCCGATAAAATATTGAATGGAGGTAAACCATGAGTAGATCAACTAAAAAAGGTCCTTATGTCAGCGAAAAACTTTTACAGAGAATCGTAGACATGAATGAAGCCGGTGAAAAAAGAGTTTTAAAGACATGGTCAAGAAGCTCAACAATATTCCCGGAAATGATTGGTCACACAATTGCTGTTCATGACGGCAGAAAACATGTGCCTGTATATATAACAGATGACATGGTTGGTCATAAATTAGGCGAATTTGCTCCTACAAGAACATATAAAGGTCATGCA
>JAZPXS010000073.1:0-9987 GCA_045543775.1 Clostridia bacterium | reverse complement strand
CTTATGCTTTCCGGTTTTGCCTTTCCGTTTTCAAAGGAAAAGCTCTTTACGGAGTTTTTGTAGCTTTTGTAATTTTTATCAGTTTGATATTCACGGATCTGACCGTTTGGAAGTACTGCTTTTACATACATAGAAGTATATTTGCTCAAATCGTTTTTCAGATATTCCTTGGAACCCGTTTCAAAAATATATCCGCAAACATCATCGGTGGTCTGGGTGTGTGTAAGGACATCTGCAACATCATTTGTTTTTCCGAGAAGCAGAGTAACTGTGTCACCGTATTTCAGACTTCCGGCGGAGGAAAGCTTTTTAAAAGCAGAGTCGCCCTCTATTTTGTATTTTGTCCCGGATACCGTGATGTACTCAGGTGCATCTCTGCTCGGTTCTGCACTTTCGTAAATTCCTACAATTTTATTAGAATATGCAAAAATCATATCAAGACCGGATACATAGTATATTATATCATTTTCGATCAGGCTCTGGGCAGAAGAAAGCTCACCGTCTCTGATAACCCTTGCAGAAGCCGGTGCAGGGGAGGTATAGCCCGGCTTAAAGGTAACAGGCCCGTCGATGTTTCCCTCTTCAAAAATTATATATTCCGAATCACAGTCCTTGCCTTGGTGAACATAGAGAACATCACCCATTTGAATTTTTGATATTTTATTGCTGTATGAGGTTTTTATTTCGTCTTCGTAAATGGATATATTTGATGGAACAGACAGAGCTTTCATATCGCCGCTGTTATAAGTTATGATGTCATTTCCAAGCTTTGAATACACAATATGCTTTTCGGGTTTGTCGGATGGGTTATCGGGCACAAAGCCTATAACTGTGTCGCCGTTTTCTACATACAAATCTCCGTGAAGACCTGATATATCTTCGGATAGGGGTTTTTTTATGCTGAAGGTGCCCGCAGATGTATGGATTTCTTTTTTGTTGGTATTGCCGCGAGATATGAGAATGGTATCTTCAATTATTTCGGTGTCAAAAACAGTCAGGAGCTTCTGATTTGAATTTTTAATATTTGTGTTAAGCGTGTTGTAAATAAGAATAGCTGCCTTTTTCCGTGTTAATTCTTCACCGGGTTTTGCATCGCTGCCTTCCGTAATATCAAGATTTTCCGCAAGTCCCAGCTGTCCGTAGGGCCAGGAATTTCCAAAATCATCATCCGAATATCCCAAAACTCTCAAAAGTATGGTCAGTGCTTCTTCGAAGCTGACAAAATTATCAGGTCTGAAGGTTGAGTCTGTGTAGCCTTTGCAAAAGCCGTTATCTATTCCTGCTTTTATATAGGGGGATGCCCAGTATGCTGCAGGAACATCGCTGTAGGGAGAGATTTTCAGTCCCGTTGCCACGGTGCTTCGAAACTCTGATGCGGCAACCGCCATCTTGACGAATTCGGCTCTTGTAACCTTTTTTTCAAGATTAAGATTGCCGTTTTCGTCACCGTTCATTATATTCAGTACGGAGAGGAGCTCCGTAACCTTGGCTTCGGAGGATGCCAATGCGGTAACAGATGTGAAAGTAACCGCAAGAGTAAGGATTGCTAAAATTATTTTTTTCACAAATGGTTCATCCTTTCTGTTTTATTCAAACCGCAGTGCGTCAATGGGATTTAATTTTGCGGCTTTTTTTGCGGGCAGATAGCCAAAGCTTACACCGATGAGAGTTGATATTCCAAACGAAAGTGCAATTGCTCCCAAGGATGGAAAAGCACTTATATTCATAAGACTTCCCACAAGATTTGACAGCAGAATTCCCAGAATAATTCCGATAACACCGCCCAGACAGCTTAGCGTTGCCGCTTCTATAACAAAAAGATTAAGTATGTCCCTCTGCCTGGTGCCCAGTGCTTTTCGAATTCCGATTTCCTTTGTCCTTTCGCTGACGGTGACAAGCATTATGTTCATTATTCCGATTCCCCCTACAAGGAGAGAAATTCCTGCAATAAAGACCAGTGCCCAGGTCAGCATATCTGTTATGTCGTTTACCATATCACGAAGCTGTTTCATACTTGTCACACTGTAGAAGTCGCTGTTTTCAAGTATTGTGTTAAGCTTTGCTTTGATGGTTTCCGTAGCGGCATCCACTGCACTTTCGCTTTCGGCATAAACATTAAAGCTCCGTATGGCGGAGTCTCCCAAAAGTCTTGACGCATTGGTGTAGGGGATATACATACATTCATCTGCGGAATTTTCGGAGGAATTATCCTTTTCCTCCAGAACACCGATTACGGTGTAGGGGATTCCGTTTATTTTCACTGTTTCGCCCAAAGCGGAAGTTTTTCCGAATAAATATTCTTGTATGTATGTTCCGATTACGCAAACATTCTGGAGTCTCTCCACATCAACATAATCAAAAAAACGTCCTTCCGCAACGGTGGTCTTTGTCATTTGTGCATATTCTTCGCTGACACCGGAAACGCTTGTTTCCAGAGAGTCGGAATCAAACCGTGTTCTGACGGTTGCATTCACAGTAACAGAGGGAGATATTCCTGCAATGATTTCCGGATTCTCTCTGCGGATTTCGTAGATATCGTTTGCAGTGACCTTTCTGGAGCTTCTTCTGTCTCGGATTGATACCGAAATCGTGGTTGTTCCTATCTCGTCAAACATTCCTGTGACCTCGCCGGTGATACCGTTCATAAGACTCACAAGAGTTATAACCGACATTACACCGATGATTATACCGAGCATAGTGAGAAGGGAACGGTTTCTGCTTGCCAGAATATTACTTATTGACATTTGAAAGCATTTGCTGAGCTTCATTATCATTCCCCCATACTTTTTCTTATTATTTTGTCTCCCATTGGCTCTCCGTCATAAACAAGCTTTCCGTCCGACATACGGAGGACTCTTTTTGCCTGAGCTGCAATGCCGTTGTCGTGGGTTACAAGGATTATGGTGTTTCCAAGGTCATTTAGCACCCGAAGAAAATCAATAACCTCTTTTCCTGTTTTGGAGTCCAGTGCTCCTGTCGGCTCATCTGCCAGAATAATTGACGGTTCTCCAGCAAGAGCTCTTGCTATGGATACTCTCTGCTGCTGACCGCCCGATAGCTGGGAGGGTTTGTTTTTGCACTTGTCAAGAAGTCCTACCCGTTCCAGTGCCTTTCTGGCTCTTTGGTTTTGCTCCTGTTCGCTCATTCGTCTGCATATGAGGGGAACCTTTACATTTTCCAGTACATTAAGTTTCGGGAGCAGATTATACTGCTGAAAAATGAAACCCAGAGTTATGTTTCGTATCCGTGCCAGCTCATCATCATCCATAGAGCTTACATCGGTGCCGTCTAAGAGATATGTACCGCTTGTGGGAGTATCCAGACAGCCGATAATGTTCATACAGGTGGATTTGCCGCTTCCCGATTGACCGATTATCGCTACATACTCTCCTTTGTATATAGAAAACGAAACACCGTCGGCAGCTCTGACAACCGTATCGCCTACATAATAGGTTTTGTGGACATCCTTAAATTCTACCAGAGGAATCATTTTCTGTCACCTCCGCTTGGCGGCTGCATACCGCCCGGCCCCATCATTGGAAATGCCATACCGGCGTTCATTGTTTCGGTTTTTACAATATCATTTTCAGAAAGCCCCGAGACAATTTCAATATAATTTTCGTCGTTTAATCCGGTTACAACCTTTACACTTTTGTAACCCTCGGGAGCTTTGTCCGTAATATCCTCTTTTTCTCCTGCCACGTAGACAATATTATCTCTGGTTACGGCACTTTTTGGTATTGCAGTAACATTTTTTGCTTCGCCGACTACGATTTCTGCGTCAATGTTCATACCGGGGAGGAGGTCATCGTCAAATTCGGATATGACTATTGTAACAGGATATGAAGTCACTCCGTTCGATTCCGTACCGTTTATACTTATGTTGCTTACTTCTCCAAAGTACTCCTTTCCGTTTAATGCATCGGCAGAAACCTTTACACTTTGTCCGGTGGATATTTTGTTTATATCAAGCTCGTCAACCATAAGCTCAAATTCAAGAGAGGACATATCGTATATTACTGCCATAGGCTCCTGACCGGACATAGTATCGATTTTGTCTCCGGCTTTTACATTCTTTGTGACAATCTGACCGGATATTGGTGCGGTAATTCTGTAGTCGTCATCTGCGGATTTTACTTTTTCCAGATTGTTTTTAGCTTCATCCAGTGCAATTTTTGCATTTGCTATTTGCGAATCCGGGGAGTAATCATCCATATTGCTTTTTGACTTTTCAAGTCCTATACGGGCATCCTTGAGTGTTAACAGGGCAGTTTCACACTGGCTCTCAAGAGAGGAGTTTTCCAAGGTAAGAATGGTTTCTCCCGAAAGGACAGCATTACCTTTTTCTATCAAGATATCCTTTACTGTACCGCCGGATTTGGCGGTGATTGTTTTTTCTTTAAAATATTCAAAAGTACCGGCATCGTTGCAATATATATCACCGATATTTGCCGTGGCTTTTGCCAAGGCAGAAAGTGCTCCCGGAGATTTTACACGGATGGTCAGCTCTCTTACACGCATATTTGACCCCTTTACCTCGGATGCAGTGTTAATTGCAACAACCTTTCCTGCAAGATGGTCTCCGCTTCCGATAACTGTTACCTCTGCATCCTGATTTACGGCGATTGAAAGTGCGTCAGCCTCGTTAAACGGTACTTTGAGATCCAGATATGTATCATCGTATATATGTGCAATATTTGTGCCTGCGTTAACGTGATCTCCCTGCTTAACATACAGCTCACCGATTTTTCCGGAAATATCGGATTTTATATTAAGGTTTTGAATATCCTTTTGCAGAGTGTCATAATTCTGTTGTGCCTTTTCAACAGCCAGACGGGAGCTATTTAATGTTTTTTCGTTGTCGGAGAGCTTTTGCTCTTTTGATTTTTGTGCATCGCTGTAGTTCTGGCGGGCACGGGCAACTGCAAGTTCTGCATTTTTAATGTCCTTTTCGATATTGCTTGCATCAATCTGATACAAAAGCTGACCTTTTGTAACAATGTCCCCCTCCTCAAAGGCGGCATCGGTTACCTCGCCTGTTACAAGAGAGTTTATCGAATATTCATCCCTTGGACGGACAACTGCACTTCCGGTTATTGTGGCGGTAATGTCCCGCCTTGAAACCTTGGTCTGAGCCTTGGCATTCACATTGGCTTTATCTGTTTTTAAAGCACTTTTTGCAAAAAATGCAACGCAAAGGACAAGGACTGCAACAAAAATGATTATTGCAATTTTTTTGCCTTTTCCGATTTTTATTTTATGTAACTTGATTTTTTTCAATTAAAAAACCTCCTGAGCGTTAATTAATTATAATATATAAAATTTTTGTACCTGTTTTCAAGTCTTAAGCCGTAATATTTACAAATAATTGATAAATTGGTCATAAAAAATTAAAATGAATCTTCTTCAGAAAAGAAATTCACAAAAAAAGACCTCACCCTTTGCTGTAGTGTGAAGTCCGTAAATATTATTTCTTATTTTTCATAGCATAGTGCTTTGGGGATATGCCGAATTTATTTTTGAAAGCCTTGCTGAAAGAGTAGAGGGAGGAGTATTTCAGCATATCGGCAACGTGGTTTACCTTTGCTTTGCCCTCGTTGAGGAGGAGCTTGGCGGTTTCCAGCCGTCTTGTCTGGTAGTAGTTAAGAATGGTATCTCCCGTGCATCTTTTGAACATATTGGAAAGATAGCTGTAGTTGTAAGAAAATTTTTCCGAAAGAACGGAGAGATTGTCTATGGTATAGATGTGTGTGTCTATGTAGTGCATTATCTGCAGGCAAAGTCTGTCGGTGGTCTGCGATCTTCTCGGGGCGTCTGTATCTTCGGTTGCATTGTAGTTGCGGAGAATGAGATAGAGGATTTCTTCAAAAATGCAGGACAGTATCTCCGGATTGTAGCTTAGCTTTGCCGAAAGCTCTGCCACCGCAAGGGATACACAGGCACTTATCTGGGAGCTTGTAAACACCCTGTTTTCGTAGGAGCAGATATCGGTTACAATCCGTTTGAGTCCTTTTCGTATTTCGGGATTTCTTGAATTGAAAGAAAAGAAATCGTACTTGAGAGGATTTTCCGCCGAGGATACAATCTGATGGAAGTCTCCGGGGTGGGAGAGATATATGTCACCTCTTTTTACCGGAGTGGGAACATCGTTGGTGTATATGACACCCTCGCCGTTTGTAACCACCGTCAGCTCAAACCAGTCTATGTGTGCGTGCTTTGCTATATCTTCTCCCGGAGAACAAAAAAGTCTTCCAAGCTGAACAAGCATAGTGTCACGGTAGTACACGGCTTCGCCTACAAAGCTAAAGTCAACATGAAACTTTTTTTGCACGGTATTTGTTCTCCTTTCATAATTTTATAGCTTCATTATAATAAAAACACAAAACAAAATCAACATATTTTGTAGCTGAATTATGAAAAAATGCAATAAAAATAAAAAAATGATATGTTTTCGACATTTTGATGGCTTATACCCCAAAGAAAAGATATTGATAAGTAAACGTCAGAGATATATAATTATAATGTATATGGGCCTTTTTTAGCGGTGTATGTGCAAATTTCGTCCCTTTACAACGATAAAAAAGTTTGATAGAATAAATTATAACCTGATAGAAAGGATGTTGCGATTATGAAAAAAATAGGTTTTGTCGATTATTATATCAGTGAATGGCACGCAAACAACTACCCGGAATTTATAAAAAATGTATGCGAAAAGACAGGTCAGGAATTTGAGGTTGCATATGTATGGGCAGAGGAATATGTATCTCCCGTTGACGGTGTGAATACCGACCAGTGGTGCGAAAAGTTCGGTGCGGAAAAATGTGATACCATAGATGAGCTTTGCGAAAAGAGTGACTATATCATAGTTCTCTCTCCCGATAACCCCGAAAAACACCTTGAATATGCAAAGGCAGTTCTTAAATACAAGAAGAATACCTACATAGACAAGACATTTGCACCGGATCTGGAAACCGCAAAGGCTATATTTGCCGAAGCGGAAAAGTACGGCACAAAGTTCTTCTCCACATCGGCACTGCGTTGTGCAGATGAATTTGAGGGTGCAGATTGCTCCGAAGGACTTATAGTAACAAGCCATTGCCCTGATATAAGCATATATGCAATACACCCCATCGAAATTATGGTTTGCCTTATGAAGGGAAAGCCTGTATCCGTTAAGACTATTGTTCAGAACGAAAAGCAGGCAATATCTGTCGTTTCTTTTGAGGACGGAAGAAAAGCCAGCTTGGTATTCGGCTGCGGTTATCCTTTTACAATCAACTGTTGCGGCAAGGATATGAGCTTTGAATATAAGCCTCTGGAATCCGATTTCTTTGGAAATCTTCTTGCAGATATTCTCAAATTCTTTGAAACCGGCGTGGAACCCTTTGACGGTCAGGAAACATTAAATGTTATCGCAATCCGTGATGCACTTATGAAATCCGTTGATGTGCCCGATACCTGGGTTGAAATTTGATTGTATATCAAAACCTCTCAAATGTGTCCGATAGGGGACATTTGAGGGGTTTTATTATTTTTAGGTATATACAAAAATCAATTTTTTTGTTATAATTAAAGAAAACCGAAAAAATGAGAGGTGCACTATGAAAAGATTACTCTATGGCGGAACGGTTATTAATGTCTTTACGGGGGAAACCGAAAAGGCAAATGTTCTTATAGAAAACGAGACCATAATCGGTGTTGGGGATTATACCCTCGAGGATGCTGATGTAACAGAGGATGTTTCGGGAAAGTTCATCTGCCCGGGATTTATAGACGGTCACATACACATAGAGAGTACCATGCTGACTCCTGCGGAGCTTGCGAGAGTGTGCGTTCCCCACGGAACAACGGGAATTGTTGCAGATCCTCACGAAATGGCAAATGTTTGCGGTGTCAAGGGGATAGAATATATGATGGAAGCAAGCGAGGGCATTCCCATGACGGTGTATATCACACTGCCGTCATGTGTTCCTGCCACGGCACTTGACGAGTCGGGAGCCTGCCTCAAGGCAGAAGATATAAAGCACCTTTACAGTCATCCGAGAGTTGTGGGACTTGCAGAAATGATGAATTACCCCGGTGTAATTTTTGACGACAAGGATGTTTGGAAAAAGATAGAGGATGCAAAAAAAGCCCGCAAAATTGTGGACGGACACGCACCCTTTTTGTCGGGCAGGGAGCTTGATAAGTATGTGTCTGCAGGAATTTCCAGTGACCACGAGTGCTCGGACATAAACGAAGCTAAAGAAAAGCTCCGGAAAGGTCAGCGGATAATGATAAGACAGGGTACAGCCGCAAGAAATCTGGACGACCTTATTTCTCTTTTTGATCCGCCGTATAGCAGCAGATGTATGCTTGTAACCGACGACAGACATCCTGCGGACCTTGTGAGCGAGGGACATATAGATAACATAATCCGCCTTGCAGTGGCAAAGGGCAAATCCCCGATTACGGCAATACAGATGGCAACAATCCGCGCGGCAGAGCACTTTGACCTGAGGTTTGTGGGTGCTGTTGCCCCCGGCTACAGAGCAGACATACTTGTTCTTTCCGACCTTGACACCGTGGAGATTGAGGATGTGTACACCTATGGAAATAAGGTGGTAAGCGGTAAGAAAATCATATCCTTTGATACCCCAAAAATCAGTGAGGAGCTTGAGGAAACTGTCCGCAATTCCTTCCATGTAAGAGAGCTTTGCAAGGAAGATTTTTATATAGAACCAAAAGGTGACAGGTGCCGTGTAATAGAAATAATACCCGGTCAGCTTATTACCAAGGAAAAAATCTGCGACATTAACTGGGACGAAAACAACGGAATTGATACCCAAAGGGATATCCTGAAGCTTGCGGTGATAGAAAGACACAAAAACACAGACCACAAAGGTCTTGGCTTTATAAACGGCATAGGTATGAAAAAAGGTGCAATAGCATCGTCTGTATCCCATGATTCCCACAATATAATTGTTATCGGAACAAATGATGAGGATATGGTTGTTGCGGCAAATCACATCCGCAGTTTCGGCGGAAATGCGGTTGTGGCAGACGGTCAGGTTGTAGAGTATATGGCTCTTCCCATTGCAGGACTTATGACAGACCTTCCTGCGGAAAAAATTGCTCTTGACAACGAAAGAGTAAGAAGTGCCGTGTATGATTTTGGTGTTCCAAAGGAAATAGAGCCCTTTATGAATATGGCGTTTGTGAGCCTGCCTGTTATTCCGTCATTAAAGATGACTACAAGGGGACTTGCAGATGTGGATAAGCAGGAGTGGGTACCTCTTTTCAAAAAATGAGGACAAAGTTTATAGAAATAACAGATAAGACGATGCACAAAATAAACAAGTTATTCTCTTTTTTTACGATTATACAATTCATAGCTTGACATTTGTTTTGACCTGTGCTTTAATTAGTAAAAATTTTACGGAGGTTTGCTATGAAAACAGTTCTTTTGGGCGATATTTGCCCCACCACGGAAAACGGTTTTATGTATAAAGAAAAGAGAACGGAGGAGATATTCAGCGATACTCTTCCCATTATGAGAGGAGCAGACTTTGTTGCGGTTAATCTGGAATGTGCTCTTACGGAACACGAAAATCAGATTGACAAATTCGGTCCTCCCTTAAAGGCTCCGTTGGAGACTGCACAGGTTCTTAAAGAGGCAGGGGTAAGCCTTTGCGGACTTAGTAACAACCATGTTTTTGACTATGGCAAAAAGGGTGCATTGGATACAATAAAAGCCCTCACCGATGCAGGTGTGGACTATACGGGCTTCGGTGAGAACTATGAGGACTCCCGAAAGAATTATGTAATAGAAAAAGACGGTCAGACCGTTTGTGTTATAGCCGTGTGCGAACACGAGTATTCCTATGCCCTTGAGGACAGAATGGGAAGCCGTCCCTTTGATGAATTTGAAAGTCTTGAGGATGTACGGGACGCGGCACAAAAGTACGACAGACTAATTGTTATGTAACACGGTGCCAAGAAGCTTTG
>JAZPXS010000072.1:0-8070 GCA_045543775.1 Clostridia bacterium | reverse complement strand
GAACCGCTTGGCCTCCGACTTCAAGAAACCTCTTTCTTTATAGTTGAGGATATTGTCCGTAAGCTTATCTGAAACAATATCGAGACCAATATCAGAAATTAAAAAGCTATAAGCTCTGTCTATCCATATGCAATCAATATTATTGCCACTAGCGATAATCGTTATTGTTCCAACAAAATTACGTGCATCCACAAGCGACGACAAGGATGAATCCAGAGCAATACCATTATAAATAATCGGTATATCGCGGTTAAGCTTGTACACCCTCTCGTTGCCGCTCCGCTCTGCTGCAATTCTATCTTGTGAAATCTCATTAAAAACAGTATAGACAGATGATTTAATAACATCCACAGTACATTTTTCAGATGGATATATAGCGTCAAGGATTTTCTTTCCTTTTTCTATGTGGTAAAAATATTTGCACAAAACCCCAATGTATCCATATGCACACGTTTCGCCGGGAAAGAACTCTGTTCCATCTATCCTGACAGTATTAGTTATTTGTTCATTAGGGGCAAACAAACCGGTGTCGTAATTTGAGGTGACTATACCTTCTCCAAAGAACATATCAGTGTTCGTTTCAATAAAACTTGAAGCTTTAACATAGCCGGCATCTGTATTTTTGATGGAATCAATTTCAAGAGAATCCGTACCAAAGAGATTACACAAAATTCCGGATGCAGTATATCCTGTCAAATATTCTCCGGATATATCAAGCCCCTTAAAAAGTTTAAGCTTTATTGCAAAAGGTATAACTGTGCTGTAATCATAAAGGCCGCCATATCCTAGAGCGTTAACACAAATTGAAGCTGCTTCATCAAACTTTATAAAATCATCGGGTCTGAAATTACCATTACCATCGCCCTTGATTATTCCAAGAGAAAAAAGTCCGTTTAAATAATCAGAATAATCTCCGTGAGTAACATCATTAAAAGCAATATTACCGTTCGAAAAAGTGTTTGCTTTTATAATTTTTCCAAGCATCAACGCAAAATCCGCTCTTGTTATCGGCTTCGAAAAATCCGTTTCCGCCTCTGTAATTCCGAGCTGCGTTAGCAAATTAACCGATACAGTGCTTAAATTGTGGTTCTCTCCTGTTCCTTCATTGCCAAAAGCAGAAAATTTGCGTATAACTACATCGGGGTCCTTGAGTTCCAAGGATAAGCTATGAATTGTATGAGTACCTTTTTTATTGACAAGAATAATTCTGCAGTTTCCTTTGATACTTTTTCTTAATTTCACATTTGCAGTGAGTATGGTTGCCCAGTCTCTTGGAGAATATTGGCTTGCATCAATCTCTCCCAAAAGTTCACCATCAACAGTGTTAAGATGCAACTCAATTATTCCTGCCTCGGTATTTCCCGTGCGAAAAGAAACACTGATGTCATCACAAACATAATCGCCTAACTCAATGTCAAACCCTGCACCCTGACCTGCACGAAGCTGAACAATCCTGTAGCTGTGATCCGGAGCAACACCTTCTGTAGCATATGTAAGATCAGATGCTGTAATATCAAGTGTATCAGCAAAAGCTTTTGTCCCGGTAAAAAGCAATACTAAAAGAAGAACAAGAAGCAATGTAATATTAAGAATTCTTTTCATTATATTCTTTTCCTTTTATTTAATTACAAAGAAATAAGCAAGAAGCAATATACCAAGAATTATCCTGTAATAGCCAAATCCCTTAAAATCGTGTTTTCTTATGTATCCCATAAGAAATTTAATTGCAAGCACTGAAACTGCAAAAGCAACAACCATCCCGAGCAAAAGAACCGCCCACTCCTGTCCTGTAAATGCAAGACCGGATTTCAGAAGTTTAAGTGCACTGGCACCAAGCATAACCGGAATTGCAAGGAAGAAAGAAAACTCTGCCGCCACAAATCTCGAACATCCAATGATTGTAGCACCGATTATCGTTGAACCGCTTCGTGAGGTTCCCGGTATAAGAGCAAGTATTTGAAAAACACCTATCAAAAGAGCTGTTCTGTAGCTCAAATCTTCCAAACTCTCTACCCGGGGTATGATTTTTTTACTCTCAACTATTATAAAAGCTATTCCGTAGATAATAAGTGTAGCCGAAACAGTATGGGCATTATAGAAAAGTTCATCAAGTTTATCATCAAAAAAAAATCCGATAACCGCAGCCGGAAAAACAGCAACCAAAACCTTCATATACAATGTAACAGTCTGCTTTTTAATGATGGTATTTCCTATTACATCAACTTTTCCGCGTTCTGCCTTTTTGGCAAAAGGATTCAATTTGTCAAAATATAAAAACAAAACCGCAAGAATGGATCCGAACTGTATAACAACCAAAAATGTCTCCATAAAAATTTCAGAAACATTCATTTTCATAAACTCATCGAAGAGAATCATGTGCCCTGTACTGCTTATCGGCAGCCACTCGGTGATTCCTTGCACTATTCCCATAATAACCGTTTGTATAAAAAGAATTATATCCATAATTATTCCCCCGGTTTATTCAGACATTAAAAAGCAATTCACTGTATGTCGGATAAGGCCAGAAATCTGACGATACAATGGTTTCCATCTGGTTTATAACTTCACGTGCCTGCTCGAGTGTCTGCATAACATTGTCATGATAAAGCACAGCAGCTTTGTGTGGGTTAGAAAGTGCTGTTTTAGCTTCTTTGGTATTTACATCAAGAACCTTTGCAAGTTTGTCAAGTTTTACTGTAAGCTCTGTCAATTTGTTTACAAGTTCATTCTCCAGCTCGGTATTTATTCCCGAAATAAAATTCTTCTTTGAAATAGCTACATCTGCAATTGTTTTTGTATATTTAAGGACAGACGGAAGAATATCTTTTCTAATCATTTCAATAAGTGTCAGAGCTTCAATGTTAATTATTTTAGAATAGTTTTCAAGCAAGATTTCACACCTGGAATGGATTTCTGTCTCGGTGTATATTCCGTGCTTGGTAAATACATCAATATTCTTTTTGTCTGTAAGATGCGGAAGAGCCTCTGGTGTGGATACATAGTTTGAAAGTCCTCTTCTCTTGGCTTCATCTACCCATTCATCGGAGTAATTATTTCCATTAAAAATAATCCTCTTGTGCTCTCTTACTGTTTTCCTAATAATTTCGTGAACAGTATTATCAAAATTGTGAGAAGTTTCTATTTCATCTGCAAATTCCATAAGAACATCTGCAACGATTGTATTGAGTACAACATTAGGTTCTGATACTGAAGCTGAAGAACCAAGCATTCTGAACTCAAATTTATTTCCGGTAAAAGCAAATGGTGATGTTCTGTTCCTGTCTGTTTTGTCTTTTGTGAATTCAGGTATTACGTGAGCACCAACATTCATTTTGACTTTTTTCGTCTCGGAATAAGGATCATCGTGTTCATATGCCTCCAAAATAGCTTCCAGTTGTTCACCTGTAAACACAGAAACTATAGCCGGCGGAGCTTCGTGTCCGCCCAGTCTGTGATCATTTCCGGCACCGGCTATGGAAATACGCAATAAATCCTGGTATTCATCAACTGCTTTTATAACGGCACAGAAAAATACCAAAAACTGAAGATTATCATACGGGGTTTTTCCGGGTTTAAACAGGTTTATTCCATCGTCAGTTGTAAGCGACCAATTGTTATGCTTGCCGCTTCCGTTCACACCATCAAACGGTTTTTCGTGTAACAGACATACAAGATTGTGCTTACCGGCAATTCTTTTCATAAGCTCCATAGTAAGCTGATTGTGGTCTATGGAGATATTGGCAGTTGTGTAAATCGGAGCCAATTCATGCTGGGCAGGAGCACCCTCATTATGCTTTGTTTTTGCAAGCACTCCCCTTTTCCAAAGTTCTTCGTCAAGTTCCATCATATATGCAGCAACTCTTGGTTTTATCTGACCGAAATAGTGATCTCCAAGCTCTTGTCCCTTGGGAGGTTTTGCACCAAAAAGTGTTCGTCCGGTAAAAATCAAATCTTTTCTTTTATCGTGGGTTTCTTTGTCAACAAGAAAATATTCCTGTTCAGCTCCTACTGTTGCAATTACCTTTTTAGATTCTGTATTTCCAAAGAGACGCAGTATCCGCAATGCTTGTTTCTCTATAGTTTCCATAGAACGCAAAAGCGGTGTTTTTTTATCAAGCGCTTCTCCGCCGTAAGAGCAAAAAGCGGTTGGAATATACAGAGAATTATCCTTAATAAATGCATATGATGACGGATCCCAAGCTGTATATCCTCTTGCCTCAAAAGTAGCTCTCAAGCCTCCGGATGGGAAGCTGGATGCATCGGGTTCGCCCTTTATAAGTTCCTTTCCTGAGAATTCCATAATAATCTTTCCGTCAGGTGCCGGAGAGATGAAACTATCGTGTTTTTCAGCAGTTACCTCTGTCATCGGCTGAAACCAATGTGTGAAATGTGTGGCACCCTTCTCTATTGCCCATTCTTTCATTGCATTTGCAACAACATCAGCGGTGTCTGCAGACATCGATTCTCCTTCATCTATAGTTCTTCGTAATTTTTCATATATTTCCTGTGGAAGTCGTTCTTTCATTACCGTATCATTAAATACAAGGCTTCCAAAAATCTCTGTAACATTATTCATAAAACATAACCTCCGATATAGAAAATATATTGCACATACAAAACAAGTATGAATCGGCTAAAACACCTTATTTATTCCTTTTTAGTACAGCCGTGAAGATATCTGTAATTTCTTTTACTTTAAATATATAGGTACAAAATGCATAAACAATGCATCCGATTACCGCACAAATCAAAAATCTGATAAAAAGTCCGATACTGTCAGTGAGCATATAAACCAAGGCAACAACTACAATCATAATCACAGATGATGCAACAATTTTCAATGCACATATACAAAAATCCTTGGTGATGATTCCCTTGTATCTGCTGTTAGCGATAAAAAGTGCTCCGAATCCCATTACATTAGCCGATATCGATGCCGAAAAAGCAAGTGCTTTATGGTCAAGTTGTAACAAGAGAATGAATATAAGACTTAAAACTATATTAAGGCCTATACCAAAAACAGAAATCAGCATAGGTGTTTTGCCGTCTTGTTTTGCATAAAATGCTCTGTTTGATATTTCCTGCAAAGCATATCCAACCATACCCCATGAGTAGTAAAAAAGTGCGGATGAAGTAAGCGATGTTGAGTGAGCATCAAACTGACCACGCTCATAAACAAGGCTTATAATTGGTTTGGATAAAAGCAGAAAAGCAGCCATAACAGGGACAATCACAACCAGTGCATAGCGGATACCGGTGGAGATAATACCTGCAAAGCCTTCGTTATCATCAGAACCGGCTGCTCTTGAAAGAGCAGGAAAAATAAGATTTGTGACCGCATATGCAAAAACACCGACAAAAATGATGTACAATCTGTTTGCATAATCAAGAGCAGCAACCGAACCCTTTTCCGCAAGCGAAGAAGCAAGTCTGATATTGATAAGATTATTTATCGGCTGAACCCAAGAACTGAAAATTATAGGCAATGCCAAAAGCAATATTTTTTTAATACCGGAATCAATAAATGAAAAATCAAATCTGTATCGAAATCCTGTTTTATAAAGTGCCGGAAGCTGGACAAAAAACTGCAGACTCCAAGCCACAACCATAGCTGCAGCAACACCCTTTACTCCAAATTTATCACCACAAGCAACAAGATAAACAATCAAAAATCCGTTAGATACAAGGCTTATTAAAGCCGGAACAATAAATTCATCAAATGACTGCAAAATTCCAACAATACAAAAAGCAAGTCCTGTAAAAATTATCATTGGGAAAAGAATAATAATGAGAGATGTTATAAGTCTCTGTATTTCCGGTTCATATCCGCCGGCAATGAGATAAACCAGTTGAGAAGAAAAGCACATTCCCAATCCGGATAAAACCAGCGTAATAATTCCCACAAGATTAATAAATTTGTTTGCAAGTCCCAGTGCGGCAGCTTTTCCGTCATTAGAAAGATATTCATTAAAAACAGGTATAAAAGCACTAGTAACCGCAGAGCCCAATGCAATATCGAAAAACAGAACAGGAATTCTGCTGGCACTCGAAAATGCAATAGCTTCTGCGGTTTGTGTACCGTACATTGATGCTATTAAAATATCTCTCAGCATACCTAATATTTTGGCACCAAGAGTCGCACATACCATAAAAACAGCGGTAAATGCAGTGTTGTTTTTTGTAAGCTTCATAAAACTATTCTTACATCAAAGAATTTTGAATGTATTCCTTTACAAGTATTTCAAGTATTTCGTCAGGCTCCAGTTTGCTCATAAGATTACGGGCATTGTTGTGACTGGTGATATATGTGGGATCACCTGACATAATGTATGCTACTATTTGATTAACAGGATTATACCCTTTAATTTCCATAGCTTCACACACTGTTTTAAAAGTGTTTCTCACTTTATCAGCACTGTCAAGCGGGGTTTTGATTGCTACGGTTTTGCCGAGCTGATCCATAAATATCATTCCTTTCATATACACTTCTGATTATAGTGTAACACACTATAATTTTTTTTACAAGTTATATTATCTATTTTTTTAAAATAAATGAGGTACTACTTAACTATTTGTGATAATGATTTAATAATTCCGCCCGCAATAGCACTTCCGATAGCATCAACTTTTGATTCATCTGTAAGAACCGCTCTGTCGGACGGGTTGGTAATAAATGCAACCTCAACAAGAATGGCCGGCATATTTGTAAGTCGCAAAACTGCAATCATAGGGCTGTCTTTAAGTCCTCTGTTATATAAACCCGTCGCACCAATCAACGGTGTCAGAACATTTTGTGCAAGCTGGTAACTTGTCAAGCCTTTATATACCTTATCATCTTTGTCTGCATACAAAATTTCTGTTCCTGTGGCAGTTGAACTTGAAAATGCGTTGTTATGGATGCTGACAAAAATATCTGCAGACGCATCATTTGCAATACGGCATCTTTCCGTAAGATCGCTCATTTCATCAACACCCAATCTCACATCAGCAGACCTTGTCATAATAACCTTTACACCTTGTGCAATTAGATAGTCACGGACTTTTCGAGCAATAGCCAGATTCCTTTCGCTTTCATACAAAACCGGAACATTGTTATCGTCATATCCGATACTGCCGCAATCCGATCCGCCATGTCCTGCATCTATTACAACGGTATATTTGTTGTTAGAATTAATAATGGGTACATAATTTACATCCATCACCTTGATAACGGTTGCGTTTTCTGTGTATGATATGTCATATTTTACATCAATCGGAGATTCAATGACAACTCTCGCATATTCATCGTGAATTGCATAACGAACTTCCTTTACTACACTGGTGTCAACTGCGATTTTTCCATCATTAAACTCAAAAACAGCACCGTTATAATCAGCAATAAAACGTTCGGGGGATGCTGCATATGAAATTGCAGGTTTTATGGCTTTTGATGTGTGTATTGTAACCGTTACAGCATCAGGTTCTTCATACACGTCTATTTTTTTTACAGAAGACTTATTCTGTGTGATATCATTTGTGTATATTCTGACCGAAGAATCTTCCTGTTTCCACAAAACTGTGTATCCTAACTTTTCACTCACAAACCGTATCGGGATGAGAACTCTCTGGTTTTTTACCATAGGAACAGCATCAAGAGTAAAGGGAACGCTGTTAACATAGGCGATATCACTGCCGGGAGAAAGAATGATCCTATTCTCAGGTGACTGTACAACCACTTGAGAAGTATCCTGAATCCATTCAACCTTTGCACCAAGCATTTCAAATATGCTTCGCACAGGCAGGAAGGTTCGTCCCTCAACGGCTATCGGATTGACGTCTGTTACTACAGGAGTGTCATCTATGTATAAACTTATATTGTCTGCATAGCAAGTAATAAGATTGCAAAGCAATAAGAATGTTGAAAAAACAATCGTTATAAATACTTTTTTCATAAATTTCTCCTCAAAAACAAAGTAGTATAACCAAAATGATTATACTACTTTTTATGACATTTTTCGAGTTTTATAATAAAGTGTCAGAAAATTGTAATAATTATTGTTGAAAAGGTATATTGTAATGTTCATAAGCAAG
>JAZPXS010000071.1:0-4239 GCA_045543775.1 Clostridia bacterium | reverse complement strand
CCACAACAAAGTATATGGATGGTCAGGGTGTTGGCGTAGGCGGATGTATTGTTGACTCGGGTAATTTCAACTGGCTTGAAAACCGCGAGAAGTTCCCCGGACTTACGACTCCCGATGATTCCTACCACGGCATCACATATGCTGAAAAGTTCGGCAAGGGTGCATATATTACAAAGGCGACAGCACAGCTTATGAGAGACTTCGGCTCTATTCAGTCGCCTCAGAATGCATTCTACCTCAACCTCGGACTTGAAACATTGCACGTGAGAGTTCAGCGTCATTGCGAAAATGCATTAAAGGTTGCTGAGTTTTTGAAAAACCACGAAAAGGTTCAATGGGTTCATTATGCGGACCTTGAAGGCGATGAGTACAACGCACTTGCAAAGAAATATATGCCTAACGGAACATGCGGTGTTCTTGCTTTTGCGGTTAAGGGCGGAAGAGATGAGGCAATAAAGTTTATGGACAGCTTAAAGTTTGTGTCCATTGTTACACACGTTGCTGATGCAAAGAGCTGTTTACTTCATCCTGCAAGCCATACTCACCGTCAGCTTACAGATGAACAGCTTATCGAAGCGGGTGTTGCTCCCGACTTAATCCGTCTTAGTGTGGGCATTGAAAATGTTGAAGACATAATTGAAGATATTGCTCAGGCATTAGAATAAAAAATAAAAGTGAGTGCATAGCACTCACTTTTTGTTTTTAAAGGCTGTATTGCCGTTGAGATTGTATTTTCTTTTTTTCAAGAAGGAGCGGAGCTGTTTTTTGTTATGACAGAGCTTTTCTTTGCAATTTGCACAGGAAAGAGAGGAATTTGTCAGCTCACAGAACCTTTCGGGGTGGAGAAGATGGGTGATTTCCCATCTCGCGAGAAGGATAAGAGACGCGAGAAACAAGGTTTGTGCGAAAATGTTTTCCACAAACAAAAGGGGTGTGCACATCATCATATAATCCCAGTTGTATATGCGACAGGAGCCGCAGCATTTATTCTTCATAAACCAGGTTTGAAAGGGACAAAAGAAAAGGATGCAAATGATGTCGCATACGGAGAATAAAAGTGCTATCAGAACCATAATTCCATCGTCAATAATTCCGAAAACGTTCAGAATTCCGAGAACGGCATTGAGAGCTATCCAGCTTGAAAGAACGGCTAATGTGCTTTTGAAGGTAGAGGGTGGAGAAAACTCATCTGCTTTTGGAGTGGGAATATAGTTTTTCGCAAATTGCTTCTGACAACCCATACTTTCCAACGAAAAGGGGAAAAACCTCAAAATGATTTCCAGAAGAAAAAATGCCCATAAAATAAAAAGGAAAATGGCATTATCCTCAAAACCGCTGAAGGTATGAGGCGTGTTGTTTATTCGGTTATAAATATATAAAATCAGTGCGGCTAAAAATAAAGCTGACCTGAATATAAGCCTTGAGTAGTGAAGCTGCACTGTACGGGAAAAATTTTTCATAGTGTAATCTCCTTATTTCGGTCATTATACTACAAAATTTTTCAAAAAACAAGCATTATACAAAATAGTTTTTGTATTCGAGAGGCTTTTGCCCTGTGTGTTTTTTGAATTGGTTTATGAAATTACTTGTGTCGGAAAAGCCACAACGCTTGGCAACCTCAGATACAGAAATATTTTTGCTTCTTAATAAAATTTTTGCTGCGTTTATCCTGTAAGCGGTGAGATAATGATAAGGAGTTGAGAGAGTAATTTGCTTGAATATGCGTATGAAGTGGTACTTGGAAAGAGGGATTTCTTCTATAATATCCTCAAGTGTTATGGGGGAGGAATAGTTTGTCTCAATAAAAGACACTGCTTTTTCCACAAAATCTGAATACCTTATACCTGACTTCATTTGCTCCTTATTTAAACGGGAGTTTAAAAGGGCGTTGAGGATAAGGTGCAAATCCAGAGACAACTGACATGAATTAATGATGCCTGAGGCATTGCATTTTGCTATTATTTCACAATTAGTCAAAGGTGTTTTGCTACCGAGAAGGTCAACGGGAACGATGTGGTCGGGATATATGAGATTATGCATATTTTCAAGACCTGTGCCCTTTATGTGCAACCATAAAAACTCCCAGTTTTCTTTGGATTTGTAGAGATGAGGCTTGTGGCAATCGATAATTACCGCGTTGTCGGAGACAAGTTCTATTTCGTCGCCCTGACTTTGAATTATGCCAGAGCCTTTTATTGTGTATAAAAGAAGAAAGCTGTCGTGCTCGTTTCTTGATACACAGTAGTTGGAATCGGTATAAAAATGGCCTGCCTCGGTTACATAAAAGGGAAGAGATGCTGCTCCTTTGTTGGGAGTGAGCGTTATCCATGTGGAATTTTCTGAAATACTTTCTTCAAATTTTTTCATATTTTCACATCCTTCTTTGTGCAAAGTTATTCTAACACAGAAAAATGCCCGAGGCAATAATTTGAGCAATAATTTTATATTTTTTCAAAAAGAATATAGTGCATTTTTGTAGAAAAAGATATATACTTAAGGCGAGGGGAATTGAACCCAATATGGTTTTAATCGGCAAATTTTGTGCCATAATGCACCAAAATGCTCGCCAATACATCAAGTATTGGTTCCGCTTTTGGCACACTCTGACAGAAAATTTGCACGATTAAAACTCTGCGACCCTTTGCACCGGAAAAATTGATGGATTTTTGGTGCGGAGATTGCAGACAGGCTGACGCCTTTCAAACAGGGCAAGCCGAAAAGACACAATTTTAACAAGCAAAGGGCATATGGGGTTCGACTCTCCTCGCCTTAACTTTAGAAAGGATTTGAGGATATGGTATATAAGTTTAAAGAATATAGAAAAAGTGAAATATTGAGAGGCCACCTTAATATGGGCGGAGAAAACCCCGAGGGTGAAAAAATCTCTGTTACAAGCCTTTATTTTGAAAGAGGAGACAAACCGTATATTCCTGTTGTGGGTGAATACCATTTTTCAAGAGATAAGAGGGAAAACTGGTATAGCGAGCTTTGCAAAATGAAGGCAGGCGGTGTTGATATAGTTGCTACATATCTTTTCTGGATTTATCACGAGGAAATTGAAGGAGAATTTGATTTTTCGGGAGACTTGGATATAAGAAAATTTGTCCTTGACGCAAAAAGGGCAGGGATGGATGTTATATTAAGAATCGGGCCCTGGTGTCACGGAGAATGTCGTAACGGAGGATTCCCCGACTGGCTGCTGGAAAAGCCTTTTAAAAAGCGTGACAATAACGAGGGGTATATGGACAAGGCAAAAATCTGGTATGAGAAGATTTTTGAAGAAGTTAAGGGGCTTTTCTATAAGGATGGCGGAAATATAATAGGAATACAGTTTGAAAATGAGCTTGTGGACAACCCCGAGCATTTACTTGCACTTAAAAATATGGCGCTTGAGATAGGGTTTTCTGCTCCGATTTATACAGTGACAGGATGGAACAGCTTATATGGAGCAAAAATTCCCGTGGACGATGTTGTACCGGTTTTTGCAGCTTATGCTGATGCACCCTGGGCAAATCATACAAAAAAATTGCCTCCATCGCCTCATTATGCTTTCAACACTATGAGGAACGATTCGGCTGTGGGGGTGGATATTATTAACAAAACAGTTTCTGACGGATGGGTGCTTCCCTATGAAAGATATCCTTTTGCAACATGCGAGCTGGGGGCAGGGCTTCATCCCACACACCACAGAAGATGCGTAGTTTCACCTATGGATGCATATGCGATGAGTCTTGTAAAATTAGGGTGCGGAAATAATTTTGTCGGATATTATATGTATCACGGAGGTGTGAATAAAATCGGCAGAAAGTCCACCTTTAACGAAAGCCGTGCTACAGGATACCCTAACGATTATCCTGTTTTAAACTATGATTACCGCACGGCACTTTCCTCTTATGGAGAGGCAAACGGACAGTACGGGCTTTTAAATATGCTTCATATGTTTACAAGAAGTTTTGGCGAAATTCTTGCACCGATGGAAAATGTGGAAGCGGAAGTGTTTGTAGGACAGGATGATTTGGAAAGTCTCAGGTATTGTATGAGAAGAGATGATGAGGGCGGATTTGTTTTTGTAAATCATTATCAGAGACTTTACGATGTGAAGGATGTAAAAGATGTTATCTTTGACACGGGAGATGTTGTGTTCCCCCAAATTGATGTAGTGGGAGATGTAAGCTTTATTATGCCCTTTAACCTTAAAATGGGAAGCGTTACACTGGAATATGCCACCACACAGCCTCT
>JAZPXS010000070.1:0-8946 GCA_045543775.1 Clostridia bacterium | reverse complement strand
TATTGCCTTTACGGTTTCGTAGTTTGGGGTATCGCCCGATTTTGCACCGTCAAGGTCTACCAGATGCAGGTAATTTGCACCAAGCTCCTCAAAGCCCTTTGCCACGGAAAGGGGACTGTCGTTGTACACGGTTTTTTGGTTGTAATCGCCCTTAAAGAGCCTTACCGCCTTACCGTCTATCATATCTATTGCAGGAAAAATATTCATAGTGTTTAAGTCCTTTGTATCTTATTAAAATTCCGAGAAAGCTCTCAGGATATTAAGTCCCGTTTTTCCGCTTTTTTCCGGATGGAACTGGGTTCCGTATATGTTGCCGTTTTCCACAGAGGCGGTGAGAATACTGCCATACTCGCAGGAGGCACTTACGCTATCGGCACAGTTTTTGCCGTAGAAGGAGTGCACAAAGTACACACATTCCCCCTCTTCCACATACTTGTAGAGCTTGCTTTTTTTCTTACCTTTGGGGAAGATGAGGGAATTCCAGCCGATGTGAGGGATTTTTAAGCTTTCGGGCACATCGGGAGCAATGGGGCATATGTCGCCCTTTATAAGTCCCAGTCCCTTGTGTTCGCCATACTCAAGGCTTCTGTCAAAGAGAAGCTGCATACCAAGGCATATTCCAAGTAGGGGTTTGCCTTTTTGGGTTTCCTCTGTTATGGCATCCCACATACCTGAGTCTTTGAGCTTTTTTGCTGCATCGCTGAAGGCACCGACACCCGGGAGGATGATTTTGTCTGCTGTTTTGAGATCCTCGGGATTTTTTGTGAGATAGGCATCTGCACCTATAAACTTGAAAGAGCTTACCAGTGAGAATATGTTTCCAACGCCGTAATCTGCTATTGCTATCATTTTATAATACACCCTTTGTTGAAGGAATTTCGTCCTTATATTTTTCGTTTATTTCCGCACCCTTGCCAAGCACTCTTGCAAGAGCCTTGAATATGCCCTCGGCAATGTGATGGCAGTTGGTACCGAAGCGTTTTTCCACGTGAAGAGTAATGCCAGCATTACGCACAAAGGCAATGAGAAATTCCTCCACAAGCTCCGTGTCAAAGTCTCCGATTTTGCTGTAGGGGAAGTCCACCGCAAAATTAAGATAGCTTCTGCCGGAAATATCCAGAGCACAGTTTATGAGGGTTTCGTCCATAGGGAGGGAGATATCCGCATAGCGGTTTATGCCCTTCATATCGCCCAGTGCCTCTTTGAATGCAGAGCCGAGCACAATGCCGATATCCTCTGCACTGTGGTGGTAGTCCACATAGGTATCGCCCTTGCACACTATGTCAAGGTCAAATCTTCCGTGCTTTGCAAAGAGGGTGAGCATATGGTCAAGAAAGCCCACGCCCGAGCTTATATTGCTTTTTCCCGTACCGTCAATATTAAGGGAAAGTGTGATTTGTGTTTCTGCGGTGTTTCTTGTGATTTCTGATTTTCTCATAAGGCACCTCTCAAAATTTCTTTTATTGTATTAATAAGTGCTTCCATTTCCTCCATAGTTCCTATGGTGATGCGGTTGTACTCGTCTATTTTGTCAAAATGTCTTACCAGGATTCCGTTGTCTTTAAGCTTTAAGTAAAGCTCTTTTCCGTTTATATCATCGGATTTTGCAAAAACAAAATTCGCCTTTGAGGGAAGAACGCTAAAGCCAAGATTGGTAAGGGCATCCACTGTATATTCTCTCGCCTCGATTATTTTGTTTCGGCAGTTTTCAAAGTAGTCCTTGTCCTTTATTGCCATAGTGCCCAGTGTCTGGGTTATGCGGTTTACATTGTAGGGATTGGTGGAAAATTTGATTTTTTCCAGATCCTTTATTATTTCCTCATTGGCTATGGCAAAGCCAAGTCTTGCCCCTGCAAGGCAGCGGGATTTGGAAAAAGTCTGTACCACAAGGAGATTGTCGTACTTTTTGGTAAGGTTTACTGCACTTTCTCCCCCAAAGTCCACATATGCCTCGTCTATAACCACGATATTTTCCCTGTTGGTTGAAACAATCCGTTCTATTTTCTCAAGGCTCAGGGCAATGCCCGTGGGGGCGTTGGGGTTGGCTATCACTATGTTTTTCCCTTTGCCGATGTAGTCATTTACATCTATGGAAAAATCTTCTCTTAGGGGTATCATCTCATAGGGCAGGGAATAAAGGTCTGCAAAAACCTTGTAGAAGCCGTAGCTTATTTCCGGAAAGCAAACACTGTTTTTCTCATCGCAGAACGCCATAAAGAAGAAGTTCAGCACTTCGTCGGAGCCGTTGGATACAAAAACATTTTTGGTCTCCGCTCCCATAGCCTCTGCAATGGCTTCCTTTAGGAACTTTGCCTCGGGATCGCAGTAGAGTCTGGAGTCTGCAACCGCAAGAGAATCTATTGCCTTTATCGCCACGGGTGACGGGGGATAGGGGGATTCATTGGTATTGAGTTTTATGTATTTTTTGTCCCTTGGCTGTTCTCCCGGAACATATTCCGTAAGGGAGGAAAGCCGGTCTGTTAAAAATCTGCTCATTTTAGTTTCCTTCTTCAAATCTTACAAGAGCACTCTTTGCGTGGGCGGTGAGTCCCTCTTTGGTTGCAAAGTATGCCACGTCATCCTTTACTTTTCCGAGAGCTTCTCTTGTGTAGTATGTATATTGTGTTTTCTTTACAAAATCATCCACAGAAAGGGGGCTTGAAAATCTTGCTGTTCCGCTGGTGGGCAGTGTGTGGTTTGGCCCTGCAAGGTAGTCGCCCAGAGCTTCGGGACAGTTGCGTCCTATAAATATCGAGCCTGCGTGCTTAACCTTGTCAAGATAGTCAAAGGGATTATCCATACAAAGCTCAAGGTGCTCCGGTGCAATTCTGTTGGATACCTCTATTGCATTTGACAGATTGTCGGTAACTATTATTTTTCCGTTATTATCAATGGATTCTCTTGCAATTTCTGCTCTTTCCAAAAGGGGTATCTGTATTTCCAGCTCTTCCGACACGGCATTTGCAAGCTCCATAGAGTCGCACACAAGCACCGCACTTGCCATCTTGTCGTGTTCCGCCTGAGAGAGCAGGTCTGCCGCAAGGTGGCGGGGATTGGAAAGGGAGTCGGAAACTATGAGAATTTCACTGGGGCCGGCAATCATATCTATTGATACCATACCGTAAACCTGTCTTTTGGCTTCTGCCACAAAGGCATTGCCGGGGCCCACAATTTTGTCTGCCTTGGGAATGGTTTCTGTTCCGTAGGCAAGGGCGGCAATTGCCTGTGCTCCGCCTATTTTAAATATTTTGTCAACTCCTGCAACAGATGCGGCGGCAAGGATTACGGGATTGATTTTACCGTCCTTACCCGGAGGGGTTACCATAACAAGGGTTTCCACTCCTGCGATTTTTGCAGGTATTGCATCCATAAGTACCGTGGACGGGTATGCCGCAGTGCCGCCGGGTACATAGAGACCTGCCACATCCACGGGGGTAACCTTTTGTCCCATCACAACTCCGTCTTTGTCGTTTATGATAAAGCTTGTCCGTACCTGCTTTTCGTGAAAGTGACGGATGTTTTCGGCTGCGTTTCTAAGTATGCGGAGAAAATCTTCCTCAACGCTGTCTACCGCTTCCTGTATCTCCTCAGGGGAAACAAGAAGTGTATCGAGGTCTGCTCCGTCAAACTTTTTGCAGTATTCCTTGGCTGCCTCGTCGCCTCTTTTTGCAACATCGGCAATTATGCCGGCAACGATTTTTTCCACATCTATTTTGGCTTCTGTCCTTGCAAAAATCTCGTTTTCGGAGATTTCGCCGTATTTATATATCTTAATCATTTGTTATCCTCCGTAAGTTGTCCAAGGGCATCCCGAATTGCTTCGATTTCCTTTGTTTTGAACTTGAAGCTTGCCTTGTTCGCTATGAGTCTTGCACTTATGGGCACTATGGTTTCAAGGGGTGTCAGGTTGTTTTCCTTTAAGGTTGCACCGGTTTCCACAATATCCACGATAACATCGGAAAGTCCCAGTATGGGTGCAAGCTCTATGGAGCCGTTGAGCTTTATGATGTCTATCTCTCTGCTCTTTTTTGCATAATAGTCTGCGGCAATGTTCACAAACTTTGTGGCAACACGGAGAGTTTTTTCCGTATCGTCCTTAAAGTCGATTTTGCCTGCAACTGCCATACGGCACTTGCCCATACCCATATCCAGAAGCTCGTACACATCGGGAGAGTATTCCAACAGGATATCCTTGCCGGCAACGCCTATGTCTGCGGCACCTCGCTCTACATATATGGCAACATCCGAGGGTTTAACCCAAAAATATCTTATTCCTTTTTCTTCGTTTTCAAAGGTGAGTCTGCGGGAATTTTCCTTGATTGAGGGGCAGTCGTAACCCGCTTTTTCAAAAAGGTCATATACCTTTTCACCAAGTCTGCCCTTTGGAAGTGCTACATTAACCATTGCAGATTTCTACCCCCTTGCCGTTGAATTTGAGAAGCTGTCTGTATTTTATATCGGGAATGCTCCGTACTGCAAGCACATCTGTGCCGATGTCGGTGAGCATTTTTATGTTTCTGGAAAGTGCACCTATGTCTGCATCCTCGTCGTAGAGAAGCAGGGTATCCACGTCATATTCCTTTTTGGTTTCTGTCAGGCGTTCCAGCATATCAAGATATACCGCAAAGCCTATGGCATCTGCTTTTTTGCCCATACGGGTGAGAAGACTTCCGTACTGTCCTCCCGAGAGAACACTGTCGGCAATGCCTTTTATGTAGCCTTTGAATACCACACCACTGTAGTACTTCATATTGCAGTCTATGGAAAAATCAAAGTTTACATTGTCCGACAGGTCGTTGTCCTTTAAAAATGAATTTATTTTCTCAAGGGTTGCCACGTGGGCGAGAGCTTCCTCGCTTAAGTTTGCACCCTTCAGCTTTTCCGTTACGCTGTCACCGTCTCCGTAGAGAGAGCAGATAAGCTCTATGTTTTCGGAATTTATTCCCTCCCCGCTGCATATGCGGCGGATTTCGTGGGAATTTTTTTCACCGAGGCATTTTATGATTTGCCTCTTTGTTTTTTCGCTGTCTGTAGCCTCGGAGAGGATGGCGGACACAAGTCCCATATGGGATATATCCATAACAAAGTCGGAGCTTATTGCCCGTAGACTTTCCACTGCAAGCATAATAACCTCGCATATGTTGTACAGGTCAAGAGAGCCTATGCACTCAAGTCCCGTCTGCATTATTTCCTTGTAGCCGTGGCTTCCGGGAGATACTCTGTAAACATTTTCGTTGTAGTACACCTTGGTAAGGGTGTCGTCTGTGGAGTTTTTTATGATAGACAAAGTTACGTCGGGTTTTAGGGCAAGGAGCTTGCCTCCGATATCCGTAAAGGTTATTACACCGTCGGACACAAGAAAGTCCTTGTTGCGTGCATACAGGTCATATTCTTCAAACTTGCTCATTTTGTACTGCTTGTAACCGTATTTGCGGTACAGAGAACGCAGAGCAAAGATAGCTTTTTCGTCATTTTTTATAACTTCTTTGTTGAAAGTCATACAGAAACATCCTTCCGTCACTTTATTGCTTCATCATTTTACTACGCTAAAGCGATAAAGTCAATACAAAAATTTATATTTTGGTGATTTTATATAAAATACTCGGCATTTTCAAAGGAAACCTTGAAAGTACTGCCTCCGCCCGGTGTGTCGGTTATCCTTACCGTGGCATTGTTGGCAATGGCAATGTGCTTTACTATGGAAAGCCCCAGTCCCGTTCCGTTTACCTTTTTGGAATGGCTTTTATCCACACGGAAGAACCGTTCAAAAACCCTTTCCCTGTATTCGGGCGGTATGCCGATTCCCGTATCCTGCACGGTAATCTCGTCCTTTTGGATAATGATTTTTACATTGCCTCCGGGCCTATTGTATTTGATTGCATTATCTGTAAGATTGTAGATAAGCTCCGATATCTGTGACAGGTTGGCATGCACCGTGGTGTCTGTTCCCAAAACCTCTACGGATATGGCATTTTCCTCCGCTTTTTGTGAGAGGGCTTCCGCCACCTCACGGGCAACCGACATAAGAGATACCATCTCTTTCGGGGCACTTCCCTTGTCCTCTTCCAGATGGGAAAGCTCGATGATATCGTCCACCAGTGCCATAAGTCGCAGACTTTCCTTTTCGATTTTCTTTATAAATCCGCCTATATCATCAGGCTTTGCAATACCGCTGTCTATAATCTGTGCATAGCCGTGGATGGTGGTAAGGGGAGTTTTCAGCTCATGGGAAACATTGGCGGTAAATTCCCGTCGGATTTTTTCGCTTTCGTTCCTTTCGGTAACATCAAAGAGCATAAGAACTGCACCGTTAACCGCTTTCTTTTCGTAAATCGGACTGTAGAATATCTGATATGTACGATTGCTTTTGTCGTAGAGAATGCTTCCGCTCTGGGATTTAAGAGCTTTTGCTATAATTTGCGAAATCTTGGTGTTTTTGGCAAGGGAGCCGTTAAGGTCTCTTTTGTCTGCATCCAATATCTCAAGTGCAGGGCCGTTTATGGAGAGAGCTTCGCCGTTTTTGTCCGTTATGGCAATTCCCTCGTTGATGTTATCCATTATGGCACGAAGATGTGCTTTTTGAGCAGTAACCTTTTCCTGTTGAAGGTCAATCTGACGGTTCTGGTTGGCTATGCGGTTTATAAAAGGTCGGATTTCCTCATACACACTGCCGAGAGCCTCACTGTCGGAGAGGTTTATGCTTCGGATAGGTTTTATGATATTTTCCGTAAGAATACCCGATGCAATGGCAGTAAAGATATACATAAGCGACATTATAAAAAGCACGCATATCAGTATGCTGTAAAAGGCAGATGGCATTTTGCCTTTTAGTCGGGAAAGTCTTAGCACCGTTCCGTCACTTAAGGAAACTGCATGATAGATACTTTTTTTACCCAAAGTGGGGGATGTGCGTACAGAGTAGCCCTCGCCTTTTTCCAGAGCATCCCGTACTTCGGGACGGTCTAGGTGATTATCCATAGCTGTGCCAAGGCTGTCGTACACAACATTTCCGTCATTGGAAATGAGGGTTATCCGAAAGTTTTTGATTTCCTTAAGGATAGATATGCCATCCTCGGAGTTATTCACTGCCGTGGCAGTAAGGGTACAGATTTCTTTTAATTCATTTTTTGCGTTTGTATCGAAATATGTGTAGCAAGCCGCCGATATGAGCAGTGTCGCCAGAAAAAGTGAAACAAAGGTCACAAGGTTCATACTCCGATATATTTTCTTGTACATAATTTACCTCAATCCAGCTTGTAGCCTACATTTCGCACGGTATCTATATTTTTTCCCGCATCACCAAGCTTGTGACGCAGGGAGCGGATGTGAACATCCAGGGTGCGGGATTCACCCTCAAAGTCGGTGTCCCATACCTTGGATATTATGGTCTCTCTTGTTACAACACTGCCTTCTGCGTTCATTAGAAGATACAACAGTTCAAACTCCTTGTAGGTGAGATTTATCTCTCCGTCTGCAGTGTACACAAGCCGTTTGCCTGTATCCAGGGTTATTCCCGAACGGCTTACGGTGTTTTGGATAGGGGTGCTTCTTGAACTGCGTCTTAGCAATGCATTTACTCTCGAAATAAGCTCAAGCACATCAAAGGGCTTGGTTATGTAGTCATCAGCACCACAGTTCAGTCCCCGTATTTTATCCATTCGCTCGCTTTTTGCGGTAAGCAGTATCACACATATGTCCTTGGTTTCCTCTTTTGAGCGGAGTTCTTTAAGTATCTCCATTCCGTCCTTGTCGGGAAGCATAATATCCAGAAGAACAAGGTCGGGGATTTCATTGGAGAGTTTTTCAAAGAAAAGGGCACCGTTTTCAAACCCATCCACCTCAAAGCCTGAGGAAGAAAGGGTATATTCTATAAGCTCTCTTATGTTTGAGTCGTCCTCCACACAAAATATCCTGCTCACAAATACACCTCCGCCAAAATAATTATCCATCATACAGTATATCATATATAATAGTAGGAATACAAGTGGTAATTGACTTTTTTACAGCTAAATAGTATAATGTAAAAAACAATGCCAAGGAGGAAGATTATGAGCGAATTGATTATAAAAAACGATGTTCTTGAGGTGTGTATTCTGACAAAAGGTGCACAGATAAAGAGTGTGAAAGGTGATAAGGAATATATGTGGGAGGGTAATCCCGAAATCTGGGGCAAGCACGCTCCCGTGCTGTTTCCCATCTGCGGAACCCTTAAGGACGGAAAATATACCTACAAGGGCAATACATACAGTATGAAAAGTCACGGTTTTTCCGGCTCCGCAGATTTTGCCGTAAGAGAGCATACTGCCGACAGCCTGACTCTCTTTATTGAAGATAACGAGGAAACAAAAAAGTGCTATCCTTTTGAATTTGATTTTGAAGTTAAATTTGTACTGAGCGGTGCTTCTCTTAAGGTGGAATACAATGTTACAAATAGGGGAAGCGAAGAGCTTTACTACAGTGTGGGTTGCCACGAAGCCTACGCTTGCCCTGAGGGTATTGAGGAATATTATCTGGAATTTTCCGAAAAGCTCGACCTTGATGAACACATTCTGGACGGCCCCTTTATGTCGGGCAAAACCGCACCCTTTGCAAGAGATTGCAATATTATTCCTCTTACGGAAAAGCTTTTTGATAACGATTCCACTTGCTTTAAAAATATGGGTGCATACAGTGTAACTCTCAAAAACAAGGCAGGCACAAGAAGTGTCAGAGTGGATTATCCCGATTTTGAATACTTTGTAATATGGCATATGCCCGGTGCTGCCTATGTATGCCTTGAACCCTGGAAGGGATTTCCCGACTACACCGCAACAGACGGCGATTTTACAAAAAAAGACGGAATAATGAGGGTGGAAGCAGGACAAAAGAGTATGTCGGAGCATACGATAACATTTAATTAATTACTAAATATAGGGAATGTAAAAAAAGTTCAGACTGCAAAAAGGC
>JAZPXS010000069.1:0-3724 GCA_045543775.1 Clostridia bacterium | reverse complement strand
ACCGGTTTCAGGTGCCGCTGGGGCACTTGAAACCGGTTTTTGCATTGCTTTTAGTCAATATCAACAATTTCTTTTGCGCGTTCTATAGCATCGTGTATGTTTGCTGCAAAGTTGTTTTCGCCTATTTCATAGTAAAGACCGTCTTTTTTGAGTACGGACAGGGGTTGTTCGTTAATGTGGGAAATTACAAGAACGATTCCGGCTTCCTTGCAGCCGGCATAGATGTTCTTAAGAGTTTTGCAGGCTGTGGAGTCCAGTGCAGGGACACCGCGCATACGAAGTATCATGGCACGGTTGTGTTTCTTGACATCGGCTGCAACATCCAGAAGCTTGTCGGATGCACCAAAGAACATAGGACCTGTTATTTCATAAACTACGGTTTTTTCGGGAATTTTGAGATAGCTTATGGATTCGGTATCATTTTCGTCGGAATAGATTTCGTCATAGTCTGTCCATTTGCGGACATCTGTGGTGTCTGCCATTCTGCTCATAAAGAATATTGCCGCCGCAATCATACCGACCTCTATGGCAACAACAAGGTCAAAGCATACGGTGAGTACAAATGTAATAAGAAGAACTGCAAAGTCGCTTTTGGGGGACTTTCGCATAGATATGAATTCTCTCCATCCGCTCATATTGTATGCAACTATTATGAGCACCGCCGAAAGAGTTGTCATTGGGATAAGTGCCGCATATGGCATAAGTATGACCATAATGAGGGCAAGGGTAATGGCGTGTACAACGCCTGCAACGGGAGTTCTTCCGCCGTTTTTGACATTTGCGGCAGTTCTTGCTATTGCACCGGTTGCCGGTATTCCGCCAAATAGACCGGAGAAGATGTTACCCAGTCCCTGAGCTACAAGCTCTGTGTTGGAACGGTGACGGCTTCCTATCATACCGTCGGATACAACGCAGGACAGGAGTGATTCAATTGCGGCAAGTATCGCTATTGTAAATGCCGGAGATATAAGCTCCTTTATCATTTCCATATTAACAGCAGGAAAAGAAGGTACCGGAAAAGCACCGGACAGCTCGCCGTACACACTGCCTATTGTTGCAACATCCATACGGAATATTTTTACAATAAGTGTGGTCACAATAATGGCAACAAGGGATGCAGGGATTTTTTCATTTATTTTCGGAAGAATTATCATTACCGCAAGGGCAATGGCACCGATAAGAATTGCATAGGGATTTATTGTGCCTATATGCTCTATGTAAGCGGCTATTCTCTCAAAAAATTCCGAGGGAACCTGTGCAATATCAAGTCCGAGAAAATCCTTCAGCTGCTGAACAAAAAGCGTAACTGCAATACCTGCAGTAAAGCCTACGGTAATTGTTGAGGGAATAAATTTAATGAGTGAACCGACATTGAGAAGTCCCATAAGAACAAGTATTATACCTGCCATAATGGTAGCAATTATGAGACCTTCCGTGCCGAATTGGTTGATTATTCCAACCACAATGACTACAAATGCCGCAGTAGGTCCGCCTATCTGTACACGGCTTCCGCCGAAAAAGGATATAAAGAAGCCTGCGATAATTGCGGTATGTATGCCTTTTTCGGGATTTACGCCGGATGCTATTGCAAGAGCAATAGAAAGAGGCAGTGCAATAATGGCAACAATGATACCTGCAATGATATCTTTCATTAAACTGTTTTTGTCATAGCCTTTCATAGTTGAGAAAAGCATTGGCTTAATCTTTGGTATGTTCAAAATATGAACCTCCTTTTTGTTTGATAAACTGCTCAACCGAAATATTATAGCACATTCCAACTATGAAGTAAATATTTTTGTGTCAAAAAAACCAAAATATCATATATTAAAAAAAGAGGTGATTGTTTTGTGTTCCATCGGCGGTGAAATAGATTACGGAAGAAAGCTCGATGTTTGTGATTATCACAAAAGAATGATACAGACAATGAAAAGGAGAGGCCCCGACTCCGACGGTATATATAATACCGATTGTGCCGTGCTTCTCCACGCAAGGCTTGCCGTGATAGATGTGGAAAACGGAATTCAGCCAATGACAGCATCCCTTGGGGGCGAAACCTACACAATAGTATATAACGGCGAAATATACAACACTGATGAAATAAGAAAAATCATTACCGACAGCGGAGTTAAGCTCCGTACCCACTCCGACACCGAGGCGGTTCTTATTCTCTATGCCCTTATGGGTGAGCAATGCGTGGATAAGCTGAACGGAATATTTGCCTTTGGTGTATGGGAGGAAAACGCCAAAAGGCTTTTTGTAGCCAGAGACCGTATGGGAGTAAAGCCGTTTTTCTATCATATAAAGGACAAACGCTTTGTTTTTGCCTCGGAGATAAAGAGTATTCTGGAGCATCCCGATATTGAGGCAGTTATAGACACACACTCCATTGCGGAAATAATGCTCACAGGTCCCGGACGGACACCGGGGTATGGTGTTTTTAAAGGCATCGGAGAGCTTAAGCGGGGACACTGCGGCTACTTTGACAAAAACGGCTATCGGGAGAGGTGCTATTGGGATGTAACTGCCCGAAAGCACAGGGACTCCAAGGATACCACCATAGAAAAGGTTCGCTTTCTTGTGCGTGATGCCATAGAAAGACAGCTTGTTTCCGATGTTCCAGTGGGTACATTCCTGTCAGGCGGTCTGGATTCCTCCATAATATCCTCGGTTGCGGCATCTCATATGAGGAAAAAGGGCGAAAGGCTAAAAACCTTTTCCGTTACCTACAAGGACAACGGAAAGTATTTTAAACAGAGCAAATTCCAGCCTAATTCCGACGAAGAATTTATAAACATAATGCAAAAGTATCTGGATAGTGAGCATCATCTTGTTACAGTGGACACTCCTGAGCTTGTCCGTGCTCTGTATGATGCCGTGGATGCAAGAGACCTGCCCGGTATGGCGGATGTGGATTCCTCTCTGCTTCTGTTTTGCAAGGAGATAAAAAAGCATGTGACCGTGGCACTCTCCGGCGAATGTGCAGATGAAATTTTCGGCGGTTACCCATGGTACCGTGACGAAAAGATTCGCTCTGCATACGGTTTTCCATGGGCACAGTCCACAGAGTACAGAATGGGATTTTTAAGTAAAGACATTAAGATTGATGCCAAAGGCTATGTGAATTCTCTCTACGACGAGTATGTGAAAAAAGCACCGTCACTTGTGGGAGACGGTGCCACCGACAAGCGTATGAAGGAGATGGTCTACCTTAATATGAATTGGTTTATGCAGACTCTTCTTGACCGTAAGGACAGAATGAGTATGTATTCGGGACTTGAGGTAAGAGTTCCTTTCTGCGATTGGAGAATAGCGGAGTATCTCTATTCTGTTCCCTGGGAGCTAAAAGACCTTTTCGGCAGAGAAAAGGGACTCCTCCGTGCAGCCGTCGAGGGTATTCTGCCTCCTGAGGTACTGTACCGCAAAAAGAGTCCGTACCCCAAAACCCATAACCCTGCATATACGGCTATGGTGGAGGATGAGCTTAAAAAAATCCTTTCCGACAAAACCAGACCTCTCTTTGCCATTGCGGACTACGATGCCGTAAAATCTCTTGTGGGAACATCAAGGCAGGAGCCGTGGTACGGTCAGCTTATGACTACTCCACAGACAATAGCCTACTTCCTCCAGCTTGACTACTGGATGGAAAAGTATAAGGTGAGGGTGGAAATATAATTAGGGATATAGATGTCAGGATGCCAATTTAGTTAAAAGCTCCCGTTTGCTA
>JAZPXS010000068.1:0-1970 GCA_045543775.1 Clostridia bacterium | reverse complement strand
AGCAAACCTCAATTTATTGCCAAAGGAATTATATAATATGAAGAAAAACGCATACGCAAAGGTTAACCTTACACTGGATATAGTATCAAAACGTCCCGACGGATATCACAATGTGGATATGATAATGCAAAAAATAAGTCTGTACGACACGATAACCTGCACAAAATCCCCCTCGGGCATAAACCTTTCCGGCACGGGAAGTCTTGCCTACGACAGCACCAATCTTGCCTATAAGGCGGCAAAGCTTTTTTTTGACGAGACGGGCATAGACGGCGGAGCCACAATATATATAGAAAAGAATATTCCTTTTTGTGCAGGAATGGGCGGAGGAAGCTCCGATGCCGCAACTGTAATTGATATGCTAAATGACCTGTACGGAAAGCCTCTTAGCCAATTCAGACTTATGAAGATATCTGCAAAGCTTGGTGCGGATGTTCCCTTCTTTCTTGGGACAAGTACCGCAAGAGCAACGGGCATAGGTGACGAAATAACCCCTATTACACCACTGCCTCAGAAACACATTGTAATTGCCAAGCCTCCTGTGGCCGTATCCACTCCTGCAGCTTACGCATCGGTAAACCTCGGTGATGCAGACCACCCCGACACTTCTCTTGCCTGCCGTGCTTTGGCAGAGGGGGATATTACCCTTCTTTATTCCCTTATGGGCAACACCTTTGAAAAAAGCATATTCCGTATGCACCCTGTAATCGGAAATATAAAGGAAGAATTCCTTTCCCTCGGGGCAAAGTCATCCCTTATGAGCGGAAGCGGCTCGGCTGTGTTTGCAATATTTGAAGATGAAAAAAAAGCACAGAATGCATATGATTTTATGTCGAAACAATACGAAGAAACTTTTTTGGGCAAGACACTAGAATAAAAAACCATTTTTCCGGTGATAATAACATCACCGGAATTTTTTTGCAAAAGGAATGGTTATATAATGAAGAAACTGGTTCTCCCAATATTTGTCGGAATGGTTGCAGCGGTCACAATTCTTATTGGTGCTTCCGGAACTCAAAGTGCAGTATCAGAGGAATTGATACGCCTGCACGTGCGTGCCAACAGTAACAGCGATGCAGATCAGGAACTTAAGCTTTGTGTAAGGGATGCCATTCTTGCAGAGGCAAGGAATTTGGCAACCGACTGCAAAAATGCACAGGAAGCGGAAGCAAAAATTGCCGACAATCTGGATAAAATCCTTGTCTGTGCCAAAAACGAAGTGGCAAATCAGGGGTACAGCTATCCTGTAAAAGTTGGTCTTGGTAAAAGCCCCTTTCCCACCAAATCCTACGGAGACATAACTCTGCCTGCCGGAACATACAAAGCTCTTACAGTGGAAATCGGTGAGGGAAAGGGCAACAACTGGTGGTGCGTAATGTTCCCTCCCCTATGCTTTACCGAAGAGACTGTTGCCGCCACGGCAGATACCGACAAAATTCTTATGGAAAATCTGGATAAAGAGACCTACTCTGCAGTTAAGCAAAACGGATTCCAGATAAAATTCAAAATATACGAAAGCATACTAAACGCAAAATCCAAAATTCAAAATATGAAATAAACATAAAGATGCCGCCTTATGCATATTATTTAGCAGAAAGGCGGTGTTTTTTTATGTCACAGAATTCAGGCGGCCTTATGGATGGCTTCAACAAAGCACAGGTTATGGATAAATTAAAAGAAATCGGTATGGGAGACATAGCAAGAAAGCTGGACTCCCTAAGTGAAAAGGAAATAGAAAATATGCTCCGTTCCAATCCGGCAATACTCAAAAAAGCCCGTGAAATAATGAAAGGGGGCAAATAAATGAACGAGGAACTTACAAAGCTCCTTGGAAATCTTCTCCAGAATCCCGATTCGCTGAAAGGTCTTGCAGGGAGCATTTCTCCCGAGAGCGAACCCCAAAGCAGCGGAGAGCTGGAATCCAGTGTGGCAAATATGATGTCCGTCCTTAGCCGCACCGATGACCGCAG
>JAZPXS010000067.1:0-2384 GCA_045543775.1 Clostridia bacterium | reverse complement strand
ACCGCTTGGCCTCCGACTTTGCCAATTTTGTTCAGTGCGGTCAGGCGGTGTATCCTGAGGGCTACAAAATGTTAGCACCTTATATTACATACATGCATATTAAAGATGCTAAAGAAGATGGTACTGTTGTTCCGTCCGGTTATGGCTTGGGCGGATTGAAAAATATCTTAAAAGAATTATCCGATAAGGGATACAACGGATATCTGAGTCTGGAACCGCATCTCGGCAGCTTTGCAGGTCTTGCTGATCTGGAGCTTACAGATGATATGCTGAAGCTAGAGGAGAGTGGTCCTGACAAGTTTACAATGGCTTATCAGGCACTGGTAACTATATTGGAGGAGATAAAATGAACAAAGTAAGAATAGGAATTATAGGACTTGGAAATATCGGAAGTGCACATGCAAATAATATCACGGCGGGCAAGGTTCCCGATATGGTTGTAGGTGCTATTTGCGATATATCCGAAGAAAGACGCAAATTTGCCAAAAGTAAATGGCCTGATATTCCGGTATTTGAAAACGTCACAGAACTTTTTAAAAGCGGTACTGTAGATGCGGTAGTTATTGCTGTACCGCATTATAGCCATCCGTCTCTTGCTATAGAGGCATTCCAGAATGATTTACACGTTATTGTAGAAAAACCCGCAGGAGTTTACACAAAGCAGGTTCTGGAGATGAATGAGGCTGCAAAAAAATCGGGAAAAGTATTCGGTGTAATGTACAATCAGCGTACAAACCCTGTATATCAAAAACTGAGGACTATGATACAAGAGGGACAGCTTGGTGCGCTTAAGAGAGTAAACTGGACCATAACCGATTGGTATCGTCCTCAGGGTTATCACGATAGCTGTACATGGCGTTCCACATGGGCAACAGAGGGTGGCGGTGCCTTGATTAATCAGAATCCTCACCAGTTGGATTTGTGGCAGTGGATGTTTGGTATGCCCGACAAGATTATGTCCCATTGTTCATTTGGCAGATATTATGATATTGAGGTGGAGGACGATGTTACCGCTTATATGCAGTATGCAAATGGTATGACAGGGGTGTATATTACATCCACAGGAGAAACTCCCGGTACTAATCGCTTGGAAATTGCCTGCGATATGGGTCAGGTGATTGTTGAAGACAACAAGATTCTTTTTAAAAGAAATGTTATATCCGAAAGAGAGTTCAACAGGACATTTGAAGGTGTTTTTGGTGTACCTGAATGTTGGAATTGTGAAATTCCTGTTGATACAAGCGGCGGAGAAATGCATGTCGGAATATTTAAGAACTTTACTCAGGCAATATTAAAGGGAACTCCTCTTCTTGCACCGGGTGAGGAAGGTATTTTAGGATTGACTATTTCAAATGCAATTCACTATAGTACATGGACAAACGGTTGGGCTGATGTTACAAACTTCCCACATGATGAATACTATGAACTACTCCAGGAAAAAATCAAGAATTCTACAGTTGTAAAAAAAGAAGCACACAGAACAGCCGGCACAGAAGGTACATATTGATTTAACACTAAAGGAGTTTTACTAAGCATGAAAAGAGTAGGTATTGTCGGATACGGAGCTATAGGTCCTATTCATGCAGGTGCGGTTAGCATTGCATCCAATGCACGGCTTACAAGTGTTTGTGATACAAATCCGGAACATACACAAAAAGCATCGGAAAAATATAATGTAAAAGTATTTACTGATTTTGATGAAATGTTAAGAAGCGGAGAAGTTGATGCTGTACATATCTGCACGCCGCATTATTTACATAAGCAGATGGCAGTAAAGGCTTTGCACTCGGGTTGTGATGTGGTATTGGAAAAACCTGTCGCTATGAATATTTCAGAATTGGAAGAACTGTTCGAGGCAGAAAGGCAAAGCCACGGCCGACTATGCATTATGCTCCAGAATCGCACCAATGTATGCATACAACAACTAAAAGATTTAATGGCAAACGAGGACTATTCAGGGAAGTTAATCTCAATGAATGGTTTTCTCACATGGAATCGCGATGCTAATTACTATCTTTCAGATGATTGGCGAGGTAAATGGTCTACGGAGGGCGGAGGAGTTCTTATTAATCAGGCTATACATCTAATAGACCTTATAAGTTATTTAAGCGGTGGAATTTCTGCGGTTCGGGGCTCTGTATCTACAAAAAATCTTGATGGTATTATTGAGGTGGAGGATACAGCTGATGCCATATTTAAGCTAAACAATGGTAACAGAGCTTGCTTATATGCAACCAATGCATCCTCATTCGAAAGTCCTTTGCAGCTTGATGTTTATATGGAAAAAGCGCATTATCGATATGCCGACAATACACTTTATGAACTGAAAAGCGGAAAATTCAAAAGAGTGATTTGTACCAATGATGATAGTGTCCCCGGAAAAA
>JAZPXS010000066.1:0-9534 GCA_045543775.1 Clostridia bacterium | reverse complement strand
GGATGATGATGTTGTAGGCTCAATTGCAGGGGACGATACCATTATGATTGTAGTCCGTAGTGAGAGAGATGCAAAAATGCTCTGTAACAAGCTAAAAAAATATGTTCAGTAGGAGTTAAAACCATATGCTAAGGTCTCTTTCCATAAAGAATATAGCAGTTATAGAAAAAGTGAATATAGATTTTTTCGGGGGCTTCAATATCCTTACGGGAGAGACGGGAGCAGGTAAGTCAATCATTATCGACTCCATAAATCTCCTGAAAGGTCAGCGTGTCCGCAAGAACATTATCCGTACAGGAGAGGAAAAGGCGAGAGTAGACGGCATTTTTGAAATTACCGATGAGCAGAGGGAATTTATTTCCGAAGAAATCGGAATAGATGCGGAAAATGAGATTATGATTTCCCGTGAAATCAGTCTTGACGGCAAGAACACCTGCAGAATAGACGGTACACCCGTAACTCTGGCAATGCTCAAATCCCTTGGGGACAAGCTTGTGGATATCCACGGTCAGCACGACACCACGGGACTGATATCGAGCAAAACCCACATAGGTCTTCTGGATAACTACGGCGGAGACGAAATAGGCTCTCTTAAGAGTAAATACAAGGAAATCCACAAGGAATACCTTTCGGTAAAGCGGGAAATTGAAGATACAGATACCGACGAAAAGGAAGCGGAAAGAAGGATGGAGCTTCTTCGCTATCAGATAGAGGAAATAGAAATGTCGGGCATATTTCCCGGAGAGGATGATGAGCTTGAAGAAAGAAGAACAGTGCTCAAAAATTCCTACAAAATAGCCTCAGCCACCACAAAGGCATACGGTGCCCTCTACGAGGGAGAGGACAGGGGCAGTGCCTACGATATGCTCTGGACGGCAATCAAGGCAATTGAACCCATATCCGATCTGGATAAAGCTCTGTCGGAGGCATACAATTCATTAAACGAAGCCAGCGATATAATAAGCCAAAATGCAAGATTCTTAAAAGACTACTGCGACGATGTAGAGTCTACATCAGGTGAGCTTGACGGCATTGAAGAAAGGCTGGAGGAAATAGATACATTAAAGCGAAAATACGGTCAGGACATAGATGCAGTACTAAGGAAAAAGGAAGATATGCAAAACGAGCTTGACTCCATAAGCCATAGCGGAGAAAAGCTAAAGGAACTGGAAAAACGTCTTGCTAATCTGGAGGAAAAGCGTCGGGATGCGGCACAGAAGCTAACCTGTGTGCGAAAGAAATATGCCAAGGTTCTTTGCCAAAAGGTTGCCCTGTCCCTTTCGGAGCTTTGTATGCCAAAGGTGCAGTTTGACACCTGCTTTAAGGAGGCATCATACAACGCAAACGGAGCAGATGATGTGGAGTTTCTCATATCTGCCAACGCAGGCGAGAGTATGAGACCTCTTGCGGAGATTGCTTCGGGCGGAGAGCTTTCCCGTATTATGCTTGCCATAAAGGGAGTTCTTGCAGATTGCGACGAGGAAAAGCTTCTCATATTTGATGAAGTAGATACAGGTGTAAGCGGAGCGGCGGCACAGAGCATAGGAGAAAAGCTGTGGAAAACCTCAAGATTTTCTCAGGTTATATGCATAACCCATCTTCCTCAGGTTGCCGCAATGGCGGATAATCATTACCGAATAGAAAAAAAGGTGGAGGATGACCGCACAAAAACAACGGTGTGCCTCCTGGACGAAGAGGAAAGAATAAACGAAACAGCAAGGGCACTTGGCGGTGCCGATATTACCGATGCCGCTAGGGAAAATGCCCGTGAACTGATAAAAACTGCAAAAGACCTTAAAAAGTGAGGGGAATAAAAATGGAAAACAAAAGACGTGACAAACACAACTACTATCTGGATATAGCAGAAACCGTACTGGAAAGGGGAACCTGCCTCAGGCGTAACTACGGAACGATAATCGTAAATAACGACGAAATTGTGTCCTCGGGTTACACCGGTGCTCCCAGAGACAGAAAGAACTGTCTTGACCTTGGCTTTTGTATGAGAGAAAAGCTCAATATCCCGAGAGGGGAACGCTATGAGCTATGCCGCAGTGTACACAGCGAGGCAAATGCAATAATAAGTGCATCCCGAAAGGAGATGCTGGGTGCCACAATGTATCTTGTGGGTAAGGACTATGTAACCAAGGAGCTTGTGGAAAATGCCAGCTCTTGTGCAATGTGCAAGCGTATGATAATAAACGCAGGAATTGCAAAGGTGGTAGTCCGTCTCACTCACGATGAGTTCAAGGTTATAGATGTAGACGAATGGATAGAAAACGACGACTCCTTAAATGGTGAGTTTGGATATTGATGATTATGCTTTTTGATACACACGCACACTTAAATGATGACAGATTTAATGAGGACAGAGACTCTGTCCTTCTTTCCCTTGGGGAAAACGGAGTAGGAGCATATTGCGAAATAGGCTATGATATGGAAAGCTCGGAGAGGGCGGCACTCCTTTCGGAAAAATATGACTTTGTGTATGGGGCAGTGGGGGTTCATCCTCACGACTCCAATGATATGACTGAGGAGGATATTCCCCGCTTAAGAGAACTTCTTCACCGTCACAAGGTTGTAGCTCTGGGGGAAATCGGTCTTGACTACTACTATGACAATTCCGACAGACCAACTCAGAGGATGTGGTTTGCCCGTCAGCTTGATGTTGCCAAAGAGGAGAATATGCCCGTGGTAATCCACAGCCGTGACGCTATGGCAGACACCATAGATATCCTTAAATCCAACGGAGGCGGAAACGGAATAATCCACTGCTATTCGGGAAGCAAAGAGAGTGCAAAGATACTTCTTAATATGGGATATTATATATCCTTTGCAGGTCCCGTCACGTTCAAAAATGCCCGTGAGGCGCTGGAGGTTATAGCCTATGTACCTATGGACAGACTTCTTATAGAAACCGACAGTCCCTACCTTGCACCCGTTCCATACCGTGGCAAACGCAACTGCCCCGTCTATGTTGCCGAGGTTGCAAAAAAGGTTGCGGAAATCAAGGGAATCACCTTTGAAGAAGTGGCAGAGATAACCTTTGCAAATGCAAAAAAAGTTTACGCAATAGATTGACAACATACAATATAAGGTGTAAAATACCAATATAAACAGAGCAGATATTGTGCGTTAAGTGCCAAAGAATGGGAGTAGAGTCTTTGGACGAAACGGCTTTGCCGTGCGGTGCAATACTTCATCCGCTGTTACACATATTATTTTTTGTAGCAGCCCCTGCTTTGAAATTTCAAGAAAAGGGGATTTTTTTATGTTTAAAAATGCTTTGAAATTAAGAAAAATGACGGTAACCGAGCTTTGCAAGGTGGCAATGCTTGTGGCAATAACTCTGGTGCTTTCCTATATATCGGGGTATCTCCGCATCGGTGACTTTGCCAAGTTCAATATAAGCTTCATACCCGTGTATGTGGCAGGTGCGGCATTCGGCCCCGTAATTTCGGGAGTTGTGGCGGCTATGGCGGATGTCATTTCCTTTATATCCAACCCTACGGGAGCCTTTGTGCCGGTGTTTACTATACTTGAATTTGTAAACGGATTTTTGTTTGGTCTGTTCCTCTTCCGTGAGGAAAAGAAGTCAAAGAAAATATTTGTGCTTATGGTACTTGCCTGTGTGCTCCTGCAGACGGCGGTAAACCTTTTTGTAAGAACATATTTTCTTTCCGAACTTTACTACGGAGGCAAATTTATGGTGGTGTTTACACCACGTATCCTTACCACAACCCTTATGGGTGCACTAAAGCTTGCGGTTATGATAGCACTGGAGCCTTTTATGAATATGTTTATCAGGGTGCTTAGGGAAAAGTAAAACGCAGGTAAGGAGAGACAGACTGAATCGCCGGATATATCGAAACTATAGATTGATAAGGGGTGTAAATTAATTCACAAGAATTAATTTACACCCCTTGGGGATAGGAAAATAAGATGAAGAATAAGCGAACCGAACCGAAGCAAGCGCGCTTGCGAGGGGTACCCGAAGACGTACAAAGGTACGTCAAGAGGTGAGGTTTGCTTAGAGCTTATAGGCTAAAAACATGAGAAATCTGCAATTTTTGCAGATTTCTACATATTTTGATTGCTTTTTGTTATTTCGACATCATAAAAGTTCATTAGTGGTGCCTATAAGCGGTCTGCACTTTATTTTACATCCCCTGGTTAATGTGCTAATACATAGAACCAATAAATCTTGCTGCTAAGGAGGAATTGTATATGAGAATTGCAATATGTGACGATAATTTGGATTATATTACTACGATTGAGGGATATATTGATGAATTGAATCTGCCGGAAGTTGAATATGATGTTTTTACGCGTGGGGAAGAATTGGTAGAAGCGTACAAAGAAGAGGAAGCTAACTATGATGCATTGTTTCTTGATATGGAAATGGGAAATCTTGATGGAATAGAAACTGCCAACCTTATAAGGAGCTTTGACAGACAGGTAATTATAGTTTTTGTTACAAGCTATAAGCAATATATGCAAAAAAGCTTTCAATGTATGCCTTTCAGATTTTTATTAAAACCTGTTAGCCTGGAAGAATTCAAAAAAACATTTAAAGAAGTAATGAAAAAGATTGATGATTTTCCGGAAACAGTTATATTTTTGGAGAAGAAAAAAAGGACGCGTCTGTATTGCTCGGATATAGTGTTTTTTGAGAGTAGCTCTCATTGGATTTTAATACACACAACCGAGGGTAAAATCCACAAAATGCGAAAGAGTATGTCGGAGTTGCTTTCAATAATTGAAAAAAGTACATTTCTCAGAGTACATCGGGCTTTTGCTGTTAACCTGAGTCACATTCACCAAATTGCGGAAAAGGAAATAATGATGAATTATTGCACCAAATCAATACCGCTGAGCAAAACATATAAAAATAAATTAAACGAAGAATTCTTGAATTTTAAAGAGAGGAAGTATTTGTTATGATTTCATCAGTTGTCAATGTAGTAGGGTGCATCTTTGAGGCAATCATTATTTTTATGCTTTTTGATACATATGTAGAAAAAAGCGAAGAATCTCCAAAAAGTTCATATTTTATTTCTGTTGCCCTGCTTTCTTCGTTGATAGTGCTTAGCAATAAGGTGTTGAATTTAGGGTTATTTAATGTTGTTTTTGTTGCTTTTGCCATTTTTGTTGTAATGTATGCTTACAACAAAAATAAAAAGATGAATTTGATTTTATCTATAGTGTCAGTTGTTATTCTTACAGTATCGGAACTTATTGTTGCATTACTTACGGTTACGCTTACGGGAATTGAAATGAGTATGATAGGAAACATTCCGGATTATCACATTTCGGGCGCAATTCTATCAAAGCTTATTGCTTTTTTTGTAATGAAATTTTTCTGTGTCATTCATAAAAAAGAAAATTCTTTGATGGTAAAAACTTCGTATTGGTTTTTGCTGTTGATGATGTTTCTTTCGTCCGGAATGTCAATCTTTTTGATTTTCAGATTTCAGTATGAGAGCAACATTACAAAGTTTAATATAGCATCTGTTGTTTGCTCGTTTGGATTGTTATACAGTACTTTTTTCGCTTTTTATCTCTATGAAAAGTTATCAACTCAAGCTAAAATAGAACAAAAGCAAGAGATGTTTCAACAGCAAATAAAGGCTCAGTCAAAACATTTGGATGAGATTTTGATAACTCAACGCAAAATCAAGAAGATACGACACGATTTGGCAAACCACAACATTTCAATTCAAAAATTTTTTGAGGAGGGCGATTGCAAATCCGGTCTGGAATATATGAAAAATATAAATGAATTTGCAGATGTACCTGCCGGAGAAATATCAACAGGAAATGCTGCTTTTGATGCAATAATTAATACAAAGAAAAGTATAGCTCAAAGCAAGGGTGTTGATTTTTCAACCAACATTCAAATACCGGAAGATATTTTTGTGGAGCCGGTTGACATATGCATAATATTTGGAAATGCATTAGACAACTGCATAGAAGCTTGCGAAAGACTTGATAACGGCGAAAAATGGATTTCGGTGTCTATAGTGTATGAGGATGATTCCTTGATTTGCAAAATATCAAACAGTGCTCAAAAAAGCATTTCCGGGTTTCTGAAAACAGAAAAGAAAGATGTAAAAAACCATGGTTTTGGGATAGAAAATATAGAATCTGCTCTTTCAAAATATAAACATATATTCAGATTCAGACAAGACGAACAAGAATTTCAATTATCTTTTGTTATTTTTAAGGGATGAATCATCGTAAAAGCCGAGAATTTTAGTTCTCGGCTTTTTTTGTGCCGTTTAACCGTCATTCTGTGCCGTTTGGAAAATTTTGGATAATATATATGGTATATTAATATCTAAGGGAGTTGTTGGAAATGACATCTTTATCAACTTATATAACTGATTTGTTGGTTGAATACAAATTTGTGGAAGTAGAAAAAAGAGAAATTTGCATATATGGATTGGAAAATTTAATTATATCTTTTTTGGAAATTATTAGTGTTTTAATTTTAGCTGTTTTTCTGAGAATTTTCTTTTATACTATAATTTTTATCAGTATATTGATCATATTACGCAGATATACAGGTGGATACCATGCAAAGACTAAAAAAAGCTGCTACGGAGTTTTAATTATAATATATTTAGGATTTTCAGCTTTGGTTAAATATTTTCCTGTAGAATATATATGCTTTTTGGGTACAGGTGTTTTGGTATTTTCAAATTATATGACTTTTAGGTATGCGCCAATTATAGATCCCCATAAAAATGTAGATAGCACTGAAAGACGTGTTTATAGGAAATTCAGCATTGTATTGACAGCAATACTATCTCTAATTGTTATTTTGGGATTTATATTTGTTCCGTATAGTAAAATTCTTTTAGCACTAATAGCGAGCATTTTAGCTGTTTCGGCTTCAATGTTAGCTGCGTTAAAAAAGGGAGGAGGTGTGCTTAATGAATAAATGCATTAATGCTTTGAAAAAGTTTGTTGCAAAGTATGGAGCAACAATTGCATGTTGTGCTTTTGCAGTTGTTACTTTTACAAGTAACTCATCTAGTATGATTATATACTATGAGCCAAAAGAACCTAAAGGAATAGAGCAGTTTAAAAAGTACTGCAAGTAAGTGTTGGTAGAAAAGAACAATTCTGCATGGAGGTAACCCTCTGGAGTTACTTTATTTGTTAGGGCTTTTGTCCTAACAAATAAAGTAACCATCTCCTGTAGGAAATAGACCAGAGCCTACAAGATATGTTTTAGATTTAACAATATAATATACAAAGGAGAGATTGTTTATGTCAAGAATTAAAGAGCTGCTATCAATTACTCTTAGTTTGTGCATGATGATAATGTGTACACAATTTTGTGTTTTCGCTCAAAATAATGGAGAAAATGATGTTGAAATTTCTCAGGTGACAGAAGTAATAGAAAACGTATATTCAGAATTTCCCGTACATGTCGATAAAACAATTCGAACCGACATGGCTATGGATATGTCTTTTGTGTATCTTAAGCCAATATCTCAAAACGATACAGTTGAGATTGTAATCAAGGATGTCAATTCGAATTCTGTTTGTATAGAAAAAGTGTTGACACCAACGGATAAAAAGTTAAAATTGAGTAATGTTCCGAATGAAGCAATTTACAGTGTGACCGTATATGAGCAGATAGGCGATTTCTATAATGAATATATTGGCTATATTAGAACTAAATTTGTTTCTGCGGATTTTCCGCTTAATTTTAAGTTGGGAACAGTTGAATACAACCAGAATTCCGGAGAGATGTACAGTAATGTTTTGATAAAAAAAGTTGGAGAAAATCCTGTTTGTATTCATAGCGAAGATGAAGACTGTAGCGAATTATGTGGTATGGGAGCAGTTGTATCTGAAATCGCAACCGAAGAACTTATGTCTTTTTATGATGAATTGGATGCTGATTCATATTATGAACTGCAGGCACAAGCAAATTATGGTGGCAGAACGATGCTTTATCAAGGATTTATATCCACGTATGAAGATGGTGAATATGAAGGAGTGTTTACAAGAGGATATTCATTCCACGATTCATTGGAAAGTATTTATCAAGTTTCTGCGATGAGACGCTCCCGTTCTATACCTGATTTTTCAACGGCGTATGAGTACAGACATTACAGAGATGAATATATTAGGGCGTTAACAACTTCCAGTGAGTATATTGTCAAGTTTGCTGCACCGTTAACCGGAAATTATACAATTGAGACTATAGGTAATGCAGATACTATGTTTGAAATATATTCGGAGACAAATGGCTCTTTGGATCCAACCACTAGGATTGTTACCGGAGGGGGTTCCGGCGAGAACGCAAGTACAAATATAGGTTTGCGTGTTGCAGATGATTATCATCCGGTAAAATATATTGTTATTTTACTTGAAGATGGCGATGCAGCACCTTGCGCATTTAGAATAGTTCGTGATTCGACTATAACGAATGGTGATACAATAAGTAATTCCCGTGATGAAATATATCAAGATTGTTTGGACGGAGAATATTCCGAAGAACTAAATCCAAGTTGCCTTATTGATTATGGTGGCGATGTTGATGTGTTTGGATACAATCCTGTCTCGGGGAATGGATATGTTGAACTTGAGGTTTTAGGTGGTTCTGAAGACTGTATGGAAGCAAAAATATATACGCCTTTAAACGAAGGCGACCTTCAAACTACCTGGTGGTGTCGAGACACACTTGAATCAGGTAGTAGTCCAACACCTCTGTCGTTTGTTTCCGGAATTCAGCTTGTGGAAGTTCATCAAACACGGGATGTCTTGGACAATTACGGTGACGCAAGCGGAGGATATTATGAAGATGCAGAAGAAGGAGATATGCAGAGCTTTGGATACAAGTTCAATTTTTATCATCCGCGTCATATGGATCCGGTGGATAGAGCAAGTGACCCTGTATATGGCAACGATACCCCTATACATGCAACTGATATTACGGACAGCTTCCCATATGTTAGGAATGATTTAACCATACACAAAGGGGATGTAGATATGTTTGTTTTCCAGACTGATCCCCAGGGTGGAAATATAAAGGTAACAGTGGAAGTTGCGGACGAGCAAATGCAATATATACCGCATTTGTATGATGATGACGATATTATAATTTATGATGAAGAATTGCCTGAGTGGTCGATTCCTGTAGATATGGCGGACTATCAGAACATCACTGATAAAAAGAAGGAATTGACATACAATGGTCTTAAAGGTTCACATGTTTATTATGTAAGTATCCATAGAGCGAACGGTACTCCATACGATTCTATGTATACTTATAAATTGAATATTGAACTCACATCGCCATCGGCTGTTTTGAGTGATGATACTGTCCTTATACACACATTGGGTGAAAATATATCATCGGTGGATTCATTGATTGACGATTTGATGGATACACTTACCTGCTATATTGACGGGATAGCTGTGCCGGATAGTACTGCTTCTGCTGATGTAAAATTGTATTATAATGGTTTAGAGTTAACGGCGGATATGGTGAGTGTTATGGCTGAAGGAACATAC
>JAZPXS010000065.1:0-12903 GCA_045543775.1 Clostridia bacterium | reverse complement strand
CGACGAAGATAAGCTGGAAGCTCTTATAGACGCAATAAATGAGCTTAAACAGAAAGTGGGCATCAAGGCAACCATAAAGGATTACGGTATAGATGAAAAGGTGTTCCTTGACAATCTTGACGAAATGACAGAGCAGGCATTTGATGACCAGTGCACAGGTGCAAACCCCAGATATCCGTTAATGGCAGAAATCAAGCAGATGTACCTGAATGCATACTATGGCAAGCACTTTGAAGAAAAAGTAATGCCCACAGTAAAAGACATAAAGTCAAATGCAAAACCTGATGCAATCAAAGCTGTATACAATAAAGGTAAAAAAGCCTGAGTCAAACAGAAATGGGAGGAATAAATTATGAAGCTTGATAGAGTTATCGCAGTCAGAAATAACAAAACAATATACCGTGACGGAGATAAATGCGTTAAGGTATTTAATGAAAACTATTCAAAGGCAGATGTGCTTAATGAAGCACTCAATCAGGCAAGAATTGAAGAAACGGGCCTTAATATTCCTAAGGTTTTAGAAGTAACTATGATAGATGGCAAATGGGCCATCGTGTCCGAGTATATTAAGGGAAAGACACTTGCACAGCTTATGGAAGAAGATGTCGACAAGAAGGATGAATACCTGGAACTGCTTGTTAATCTTCAGATTGAGGTTCACTCCAAAAAAGCTCCTTTGCTTAACAAATTAAAGGATAAGATGAATCGTAAAATCTGCGAAACAGACCTTGATGCAACCACCCGTTATGATTTGCATACAAGACTCGAAGGAATGCCTAAACACACAAAGGTTTGTCACGGTGACTTCAACCCTTCAAACATTATTATCGCAGAAGACGGTACACCTTACATTTTGGACTGGTCACACGCAACTCAGGGTAATGCTTCGGCAGATGCAGCAAGAACATATCTCCTCTTCTGGCTTAACGGCGACATAAACGGAGCAAAAAAATATCTTGACTTGTTCTGCGAAAAAAGCGAAACAGCAAAGCAATATGTACAGAAATGGATGCCTATTGTTGCGGCTTCTCAGTCTGTTAAAGGCAATTCCCATGAACGTGAATTCTTGCTCTCCTGGGTAGATGTTGTAGATTACGAATAATAAAATAAATCTTAGCAGTATGTGTCTTTAACAAGGCACATACTGCATAAACAGTGAAAGGATGTTTTGAAATGAAAATTACAGTATGTATCGGCAGTTCATGTCATATAAAAGGATCCCGTCAGGTTGTAGAACAGCTTCAGTATTTAATTGGTACAAACAAGCTTGATGATAAGGTAGAACTCGGAGGCACATTCTGCATGGGTAAATGTCAGCAAGGCGTGTGCGTGACTGTGGATGATACCTTCCATTCTGTAACACCGGAAACAGTGGATGAGTTCTTCAAAAAAGAAGTTTTAGCGAAAGTGTGAGGATGATATGGTAATTCAAATTTGTGTTGGCAGCTCCTGTCATTTAAAGGGTTCATCCGAAATTGTAGAGTTACTTACCAAAGCAACTCAGGAACACCATCTTGAGGACGAAATAACACTTGCCGGCAGCTTTTGTATCGGTAAGTGCAATAGACTGGGCGTTACTGTTCAGGTGGATGACGAAATCCATACAGGTATTACCCGTGAAAATTTTAAAGAATTTTTTGAGAGCAGTGTGCTTGCAGTAATTGAAAACGGAAGGAAGTAACTGAAATGCCAAATTGTTTAACATTAAAAAAATCAAACTGCAAAAACTGTTATAAGTGCATTCGTCACTGTCCGGTCAAAGCAATTCGCTTTTCCGGTAATCAGGCACATATTATCGGAAATGAATGTATTTTATGCGGACAGTGCTTTGTTATTTGTCCACAAAACGCAAAACAGATAGTAGACGAAACAGAGAAAGTAAAGGTGTTACTCCAAAGCGGAGACCCTGTTGTTGTAAGCTTGGCACCGTCTTTTGTTGCAAATTATGAAGGCGTAGGGATTAATTCAATGCGTGATGCACTTCAAAAACTAGGTTTTTATGAAGTTGAAGAAACCGCAATTGGTGCAACAATTGTAAAAAACGAATATGAAAGAATGCTCAAAGAAGACGAACGGGATATTATAATCACTTCTTGCTGTCATTCAATCAACTTACTTATACAAAAATACTTTCCTGCAGAACTTGAATATCTGGCAGATGTTGTTTCTCCTATGCAGGCTCATTGTATGGATATTAAAAAGAGATTTCCAAAAGCAAAAACTGTATTTATAGGGCCATGCGTTGCTAAGAAGGACGAAGCAGAGTATTACGAAGGTATTGTTGATGCAGTTTTAACCTTTGAAGAACTCACAAATTGGTTAAAAGATGAAAATATCGAGTTGAAAACTGATATAGATTCCAATAACGAGAGCCGAGCAAGATTTTTCCCGACAACAGGCGGAATTCTAAAAACAATGACTCAGGATGCTCCCGGATATACTTATATGGCTCTTGATGGAATCGAAAACTGTATTGATGCATTAAAAGACATTGAAAGCGGAAAAATCCATAAATGCTTTATTGAAATGTCGGCATGCGTAGGCAGCTGCATCGGCGGTCCTGTTATGGAAAAATATCACCGCTCAGCCCCAATTAAAGATTTTATTACCGTAGCAAATTATGCAGGGGATAAAGACTTTGATGTAGTTCAGCCCGATAATATGGAATTAAAGAAACAGTTTACATATATTGAGCACAGATTACCCAAACCATCCGAAGCCGAAATTTACAATGTTCTCAGACAGATGGGCAAGTTTAAACCTTCCGACGAACTTAACTGCGGTTCCTGCGGATATAACACATGCCGCGAAAAGGCTATTGCTATTTGTCAGGGTAAGGCAGAGATTTCTATGTGCTTACCATTCCTTAAGGATAAAGCCGAAAGCTTTTCTGATACAATCGTTAAGAATACACCAAACGGTCTTATAGTTCTTAATGAAGAATTAGAAGTCCAGCAAATAAACGAAGCTGCAAGAAACATAATGAACATTCGTTCAAGCACAGATGTACTTGGCGATCTGGTAGTTCGTATTATGGACCCAAAGGACTTTATGGAAGTAAGAGCCACAGGTAAAGATATCAGGAATAAGAAAGTATATCTTGCTGAATACAAGCGTTATGTTGAACAGTCTGTTGTGTATGATAAAGATTCACATCTTCTCATTGGTATTATGCGTGATATTACCGATGAACAAAACGAGCGTGAAAAGAAGGAAAATATCAGCCGCCAGACAGTAGAGGTTGCGGATAAAGTTGTTGACAAGCAGATGCGTATTGTTCAGGAAATCGCATCTTTGCTTGGGGAAACAGCCGCAGAAACAAAAATTGCACTTGCAAAGCTAAAGGAGTCGATACAGGATGAATGATTTATGTGCAGATATCGGCTACAAAAGTATTAACCATTACGGTGAACAGCTTTGCGGTGACCATGTAGAAATTGTCGAGCAAGATGATAGTTCGACAGTTATCGTTCTTGCAGACGGACTTGGAAGCGGTGTCAAAGCAAGCATTCTTTCAACGCTCACATCAAAGATTATTTCAACTATGATGGCGGCGGGACTCCCCATAGAAGAATGTGTATCAACAATTGCGGCAACGCTCCCTGTCTGCAACGTGCGTGGGGTTGCATATTCAACCTTTACCATTATGCATCTTATTAATAATGAAACTGCCGAAATTATTCAGTATGATAATCCCCAGGCTATTGTTCTTCGTGATAACAAGAACTATGATTATCCCAAAACGGAAATGAATATTGACGGGAAGAAAATATATAAGTCTGTTATCAGACTGCAGGAAGGCGACATTTTCATAGCTATGAGTGACGGCTGCCCTCATGCCGGAATCGGAATGGCATATAATTTTGGTTGGAAACGTGAGGATATTATTGATTTTATGGAAACTGTGTCAGTAATCGGTCTTACTGCAAAAAATCTTGCTACTCTTCTGGTAGATGAATGTGACAAGCTTTACGGACAGAAGCCCGGTGATGATGCAACAGCGTGTATTGTAAAAATCAGGAAGAGAGAACCTATGAATATTCTCTTTGGTCCTCCTTCTAACCGTGATGATTGTGACCGTATGATGTCTCTATTCTTTTCAAAGGAAGGTAAGCATATTATATGCGGCGGAACAACTTCATCTATTGCGGCAAAATACTTACGAAAGCCTCTTCAGACATCGCTTAATTTTGAAAATTCTGACGTTCCTCCCATTGCAAAGCTTGAAGGGGTTGACTTGGTAACAGAGGGCGTTATCACAATGAACAAGGTAATTGAATACGCAAAGGATTATCTGGGTGAAAACGAAATGTATGAACACTGGAATTATAAGCGTGACGGTGCTTCGCTGATTTGTCAGCTTTTATTTGAAGAGGCAACCGATATAAACTTCTATGTCGGTCGTGCGATTAACCCTGCACATCAGAACCCTGATTTGCCGATTAATTTCAGTATTAAAATGAATTTAGTTGAGGAACTTTCAAAAAGCCTTAAGGAAATGGGAAAAAGAATTAAAGTAAGTTATTTTTAAGGAGTGTGAATTATGAGAAAATTCGATACAAAAGTTCAGCACTTGAAATACAAAGTGCTGCGTGAAGTTGCAAGAGAAGCTTGGAATGACACTCTGCTTGAAAATATTCTGGAAATTCCGAAAACAATTGTTCCCGGTAAAACTTCGACAATGCGTTGTTGCGTTTATAAGGAAAGAGCTATCCTCTCTGAGCGTGTTAAAATTGCTATGGGCGGAGATAAAGAAAATCCAAACGTAATTGAAGTAATAGAAATTGCATGCGATGAATGTCCGGCAGCAGGTTTCGAGGTGACAGATTCCTGCAGGGGATGTCTTGCACACAGATGTGAGGATGTCTGTAAAAGAGGAGCAATTTCATTTGACCACAATCATGTTGCGCATATTGATAAATCAAAATGTGTAGAGTGCGGTCAGTGTGCAAAGGTTTGTCCTTATTTTGCTATTGTGAACCGTAAACGTCCTTGCCAGAATGCTTGTAAAATAAAGGCTATTTCCATTAATGCGGATAACGCTGCTGCAATTGATAACAGTAAGTGTACAGCCTGCGGAGCTTGTGTATATCAGTGTCCTTTCGGTGCTATTATGGATAAATCATATATTTTGAATGTAATTGACCTTATCAAGAAAAGTGAAGATAATCAGAAGTATAAGGTGTATGCTATGGTTGCACCTTCGATTTCTAGCCAGTTTACATATGCAAAGCTTGGTCAGGTTATCAAGGGACTCAAGGAACTTGGTTTCTACACTGTAATTGAAGCAGCACTCGGTGCAGATATGGTTGCACAGACAGAATCAAAAGAGCTTGCAGAAAAAGGTCTTTTGACAAGCTCATGCTGTCCGGCTTTTGTCTCTTATGTAAAATCAGCATTTCCTGATTTAGTTCAGTATATATCTCATAACCTTTCACCAATGGCTACTCTTGCAAAATATATTAAGGAAACCGATAAAGATTCAAAAGTTGTATTTATTGGACCTTGCACGGCAAAAAAGGCTGAAGCACAGCTGGAAGACGTAAAACCTTATGTGGATGCTGTTATGACATTCGAAGAGCTTCAGGCTCTTTATGACAGTAAGGATATTGATATTACAACTCTCGATGAAGATGTTTTGGATAATGCATCATATTTTGGCAGAATATTTGCCAGAAGCGGAGGACTTTCTGATGCGGTTGCTCAAGGACTGAAAGAACAGAATATTGAATTTGATTTAAAGGCAATCCCATGTGACGGGATAGAAGCCTGCAGGATGGCACTTCTCAAACTTAGTAAGGGTGTACTTGACGCAAACTTTATCGAAGGTATGGCATGTGTCGGCGGATGTATCGGCGGTGCCGGGTGCTTAACCCACGGCGAAAAGAATAAATCCGAGGTTGACAAATATGGCAGAGAAGCTTTGGAAAAAACTATTGGTGATGCAGTATCTATACTGAAATAGTAGGTTTTGACAAAGCGTAAGTATAAGAGTAAAAATCTATATTGACTTATGTAGCAAAAATGCGTAAATCCTGATTTGGGATTTACGCATTTTTGCAAAAAGCTTCTTAAACATTTTGATGCTATAGTATTAATTATGGATTAATATAGACATATAATTTCTTTTACGACAGGAGATTTATTTATGGACAGTCTAATATATTATACAGAAAACTTGTTTAAACAATGAAGTATTTAATCTTGTTCCTGCCGTATTTTCATATTTTTCCAGCTGATAAAACCATAAATATCATTAAAAAGAAATGCAATAAAACATACAAGAACAGAAACATACCTGATATCAACCATACTTGCCAATATCCACAATATTATAAGCACAATATCATTAGTAGCATAGGCAAGTGCAAAGTATGGACTTCTTCGAAATGTAAGATATACTGCAAGAAAACTTGTTGTTACAGAAATTGTGCTTGGAATAATATTTGCAGTGTTGAAGAAATCCAATATAAAATAAAATATAATTGTAACAACACCCGTTATTATCCACATAAAAATATTCTCTGGCAAAGTTAAGGAATTAACCTTAACTTCCGCTTTGTTACCTTTGTACGGATTTTTAAGCCAGGAGATAAGTGCAAAAACAGCCATAGGCATTGTCATCCCAAGATATGTTATCATTTCACCATAGTAGGAGAAGGTGTATGATATCACTCCATACAGAAGACTGAATATCACCATCAGTAGTTGTCCAAGCGGATTTCCCTTTGCGTTGAAGATTAATGACGTAACGCCAATTAGCGATGCACACAAGGTGAGATAGCTTTCACCATCAAAAATGCAAAATGAAATTATAATGAATAGAACAGATGATGACCATAAAGTAATATCGATTTTTGAAAAATAATTTTTTAATTTATCCATAACAGACCTCTAAAAAAATAAACATCCGCAAGTATATCTTCAAAGACCTATCGATATACTGACGAATGCTTTGATGCATCCACTACCCGGTGGCAGTTTGATTATTTAACTAAATACATCATAACATATAAAAAATGAAAAAGCAAGGTTATAAAGTAATGTTTGAAAAAATGTTTCAAGTGTTTGTTAATGTCTTAAATGCAGGAAATATGTGGATAGAAAGATTTTTTCCTTTAATTAGGCAAGAAAATAGGGGATGCAAATTAATCCCGTAAGAATTGATTTACATCCCCTGCGGTTTAGTGACCGCAATGTTCACAACATCCGTCACATTTGCGAACCTGTTTATCTATACCCATCCTGTTATAGTAATCCTGAATGGCTGCACTTATTGCTTCTTCTGCGAGAACAGAGCAGTGAACCTTTACCGGAGGAAGTCCATCCAGAGCTTCCATTACTGCTTTGTTGGTAAGTCCAAGAGCCTCGTCAATGGTTTTTCCTTTCACAAGCTCGGTTGCCATACTGCTTGTAGCAATAGCTGCACCGCAACCGAATGTTTTGAATTTTACATCAACAATGACATCATTTTCTATTTTCATATACATTTTCATTATATCGCCGCATTTTGCGTTACCAACCTGACCTACACCGTTGGCATCTTCTATTTCACCAACATTTCTTGGATTTGTAAAATGATCCATTACCTTTTCGGAATACATACTAAAAACATCCTTTCTTATTATTTAGATTCCCAAAGCGGGGACATTTCTCTTAATTTTGATACAATTTCGCACAACTTGTCTATTGTATAATCCACTTCTTCATATGTGTTTTCCTCTCCGATTGTGATTCGGAGGGAGCCGTGAGCAATCTCATGCTTAAGACCAATCGCCAGAAGAACGTGTGACGGATCCAGCGAACCTGATGTGCAGGCAGAACCGGATGAAGCGGCAATGCCGTTTATATCAAGCCACAAGAGCAGTGATTCGCCTTCAATAAATTCAAACGAGAAGTTTACATTATTAGGCAGTCTCTTCTCTCTGTGACCGTTCAGTCTGCAGTAGGGGATACGCTTTTCAATGTTTTGTATAATATAGTCACGCATTTTTATCAGCTTGTCTGATTTTTGTGCAAGACCTTCATTTGCAATAGTTATCGCCTCGGCAAGCCCAACGATGCCTGCAAGATTTTCTGTACCGGCTCTTTTCCCTTTTTCCTGAGCACCGCCTTCGATGAGATTTTCTATTCTTACACCTTTTCGTATATACAGGGCACCTACACCTTTCGGGCCGTTAAACTTGTGTGCGGAAAGAGAGAGCATATCCACACCCAGCTCTTTTACATCTATTTTAACCGCACCTGCCGCCTGCACGGCATCGGTATGGAACAGAACGCCCTTTTCTTTTGCGATTTTTGCTATTTCGGCAATAGGTTCTATTGTACCTATTTCGTTATTTGCAAACATTATTGTTATAAGAATTGTGGTGTCCTTTATGGCATTTTTTACATCATCAGCAGATACAAGTCCGTTTTCGTCAACGGGGAGGTATGTCACCTCAAATCCTTCCTTTTCCAAAGCTTTGCAGGTATGAAGAACTGCGTGGTGTTCGATGGAGCTTGTTATTATGTGGTTACCTTGTGATTTTTTTATTCTTGCGGCACCCTTTATTGCCCAGTTATCTGCCTCTGAGCCGGATGCGGTAAAGTATATTTCACTGCTTTCTGCTCCGAGTGCTTTTGCAGTTTTTTCTCTTGCATCTTCAAGAGCAGATTTACATTTTTGACCGAGGGTATAAACGGTAGATGCATTGCCGTAAATATCGGTAAAGTAGGGGAGCATAGCTTCCACAACTTCCTTTTTTACTGCAGTGGTTGCCGCATGGTCAAAATATATATTTTTCATAATGAGTCCTTCTTTCAAGTGTTATTGGTTATTGTATCCGGCGTCCTCAATAAGGTTTCCGCTTTTTGCAGCACCGGTAGCAAGAGTGTCACAACGTTCATTTTCGGGGTGACCGTCGTGACCTTTTACCCATATAAATTTTACATCGTGAACTTCAAGCTGTTTAACTAATCGCGTAAGAAGATCAATGTTTTTCGCTTTTTCTGATCCTGATTTTTTCCACCCGTTAGCTTGCCATTTTTTAAGCCATCCGAGGTTTATTGAGTCAACCAGGTATTTTGAGTCACTGTACAGTTCAACAAAGCAAGGTTCTTTGAGCATTTCAAGAGCAGTTATTGCTGCCAGAAGCTCCATACGGTTGTTGGTTGTTAATCTGTAACCCTGGCATATTTCTTTGATATGTTCCCCGTATTTTAAGATTGCACCGTATCCGCCGTTTCCGGGGTTCCCGCTGCACGCACCGTCAGTGAATATCTGTATTGATTTCATAATAATTCCTTTATTCTTGTTCTTCGTCAGAAGAAACTTCGGATTCGTCATATCCGAAATAGTGTGTTTCCTCTTCCTGGGATTCTACTTGAGATATCATATATTTGTCGATGGTGGGATACACGGAAAACACTGTTATGAAGCCAAATAAGCTATACAGTATAAGAACCCACAGAATGAGCGGAACAATGACAATTGGTATAAGTAATATTCCCACAGTAATTGCTATACATATAATGCTTATAAAAATATTAAGGGGAATTTTTGCAATAGCAAATATAAAGCAGTTTTTGTATATTTGTGAAAGCTTAAGGTCAAAAGTAACAGTAATGGTGTTAACATAAAATTGCATCCAGGTAAACACAATCATAAGGAAAAGTATCACCAGAGACAGAAGAGCACTGATGTACGGCGACGAGAAAACTTGCTGTGATGAGTACATAGCATACGCATTTATGCAGAGGTAGTAAACTGCCAGAGTCAAAGCTCCGTTAATAACACCTTTTTTGTAATTGGATTTTGTATGTTTTATAAAATCATGCCAAATCCATGCGTGTTCACGTCTTTGGATATTTCTGAGAACATAAGTGAATCCCATAGTGGCGGGAAAAGAAACAAAAATAGAAATAACAAGAAGAAGCAATCCCACAAGGTCTATTGTATTGGGGGTACGCAGTGCAATAAAAAGCGGTGCGTTTGCATCTATTTTGAAACATAACCAAAGCCCTGCCACCAGAGGAAGCATAGCAATAAAGTACAAAAGATTGATGGCACAGAGTTTAGAAAGCTGATTCCAGAATATTTCAAAAAATTGCCATATACGGTGTTTTTCCGGAGCATTTTTGTCAACTCCGGGACCGGGCTTGTTGTAGTTTGGTGTAAATAAACCCATTTATTTTCTCTCCTTAGTATATAAACATTAAAATACATCATCTATTATAACACAAAAAATAAAAAAATCAATTTAATTTGTATAAATTTTCAAATAGTTTAAAAATAGTTAATATTTTTCCTGCTTTCGTTTGACAATAGCCTTTTAAAGCCGTATAATTATATAGTGATTTCAAAGTTCGTACGAGGTGAAAAAAATGAAAAATATCTTCATAACAGGAGCATCAGGTGCAATTGGCTGTGCATGCTGTAAAGCTTTTTTGAGTTTGGGATGCTCTGTAGCTGCAGTTTATTTTTCAAACAAAGAAGAGCTTGAAAAAATAGAATCGCAGGTCGGAAAACTTCATATTCTAAAGGCAGATGTTTCGGCAGCGGATGAGATAAAAAAAGCTTTTTGTGAAGCTGTAGATAAATTTGGTACAATAGATACAGTGGTTAATTGTGCCGGAATTGCTTTGGATGCAGTGATACAGGACACCGATGACGAAAAACTAAGTCATATAATTGATGTAAACATAAAGGGTACCTATAATGTATGCCGAGAGGCGTGCAGACATATGGTGGCAAATCATAAAGGAAGTATAGTTAACATTTCTTCTATGTGGGGCGAGGTAGGTGCCTCGTGTGAAAGTGCATATTCTATGACTAAGGCGGCGGTAATCGGACTTACAAAAGCTCTTGCTAAAGAAATGGGACTTTCCGGTATAAGGGTTAACTGTGTATCTCCCGGACTGATTGATACTAAGATGAACGATTGTTATACCAGGGAGGATCTGGAAGCTATCTGCGACGAAACACCTCTTATGCGAATGGGAACTCCCGAGGATGTAGCTTCTGCCGTTATCTATCTTTCGGGAGAGAATGCATCTTTTGTTACAGGACAAGTGCTCGGTGTAAACGGAGGCTATATTGTTTAACAGAATTAATTTACATATCAATTTTCAGGAGATTACATATGAAACTTATTATTGCAGAAAAGCCAAGTCTGGCATCGAATATAGCAAATTCCATAGGCAATATGCGCCGCCGAGACGGTTACTATGATGGCAGTGAATATATTGTTACATGGGTGTATGGCCACCTCTTTTCTCTGTGTGATGTTGAAAAGTACACCGGAGGGGAAGAAAACGGAAAATGGACTATGGACAACATTCCGTGTTTTCCAAAGGAGTTTTTGTTTGAACTTAGAAAAGATAAGGACAAAAAGGTGGATGCCGGAGTTCAGAAGCAATTTGACATCATAACAGGACTTTGCAACCGTGATGATGTAGATGCCATAGTAAATGCAGGGGATGCTGACCGCGAGGGTGAAATCATAATAAGGTTATGTGTACGTTATGCACTAAAATCCCCTAAAGAGCAAAAAAGGCTGTGGCTTCCTGATCAGACAAAGGAAACCATACTGGAAGCACTTTCTGCCATGGAGGATGACAGTAAGTATGACAATCTTGCCAATGAAGGCTTAGCCAGAACATATATGGATTGGCTCTACGGTGTAAACCTCACCAGATACGCTACTCTCAAGATGGGTTCTTTAATGAGGGTGGGCAGAGTAATTGTGCCCATCGTAAAGGCAATATATGATCGTGACCTTGCGATACGCAATTTTAAAAAAGATATTTACTATGGTCTTGTAAGCAAGACGGAGATAGATGGTGTTGAGCTGGAGCTTACCAGCAAGCACAAGTTCGACAAAAATGATTTTGACCGTGCAAGACGCTCCTGTGAGGTACTGAATGCCAATCCCGGAATTGTAACCGAGGTAAAATCAAAAAAAGACAGTGTTTCTCCCGGTAAGCTCTATTCACTGTCAAAGCTTCAGAATGTACTTGGCAAAAAGTACAAGATGTCAATGGACGAAAGCTTGAAGGTTATTCAGGATTTGTATGAAAAAGGATATCTTACATACCCCAGAACCAATTCCGAATATCTGGCAACTGCCGAAAAAGGAAAGGTTAAAGAAGTAATAAAGCTTGTTTCCGATATGGGTTATCCCGTGGAATTTAAGGACAAGAAGACGATTTTTGATGATTCCAAGATAGAGTCTCACAGTGCTCTTACACCCACAAGGAAAATCCCTTCAAAGGAAGCCCTTACGGAAAGTGAACGAGTTGTGTACACTACGGTTCTCCGACGATTTGTTGCTGTTTTCTGTTCCGAGGAGTGCAGAGCTTTGAAAACAGAAATCACCATAGATGCTTCCGGCAAGGAGCAATATACCGTAAAGGGTATGATTATGGAAGAGCCGGGATGGACAAAATATGATGAGTATACAAAAAAGGATAAAATGCTGCCTCCTCTCAAAAAAGGTGATGAGGTAAAGCTTAATTTTGTTCCCGTGGAAAAGGAGACATCCCCTCCGAAGCATCATACAATAGAAACTCTTAACAACTATCTAAAAAATCCTTTTCGCGAGGATAAGGCTAATGCAGAAAATGAGGATGATGCTCAGGAATATAAGGCGATTTTTGAAGGATTGGAGCTTGGTACAGAAGCAACCCGAACAGGTATTATAGGAAATGCTCAGAAGAGCAGATATATTGAACTTAAGAAAGATACCTACTATATTCTTCCGGATGGAGAAAGACTTATAGAGTCTATCGCAAGAATGAATATATCTATGGATAAATACAAGACCGCAACTTTAGCCAAGGCTCTCAAAAGTGTATACCGCGGTGAGATGACAGTTGACGACAGCATAGAGCTTGCAAAAAAGGAGATAATGGAGGTATTCA
>JAZPXS010000064.1:0-2809 GCA_045543775.1 Clostridia bacterium | reverse complement strand
GGTAAGCTTATTATATCTCTTTCGGGTTTTAAAATCAATATTTTTTTATTAATAAGCATATTTTTATGACAGTTGTCAAAGACAATAAATGCTTCCTCTACACACTTTAAAGATACATTTCCCCAATCAGTAACTTTTTAATGCGGAATTTTCGACATAAATAAAATCTCCCTGCTAATTGTATGAAAATATCAAACACTCAGTAAAAGTGAGCATATACTCAAGCTTATCAAATTTTATTAAATGTGTCAATGAATTATAATGATATTACTGAATAATAACTTGATGGGATTGAGTAAAATGATAGACGAAAATGTTTACAAGGGAATTTTGCTGGATGTAGGAATAAAAATAGGCTACTACAGGAGAAAAGCAGGGATGACACAGGCAGAGCTTGCGGAGCATACCGGACTTACACTTTCTTATATAAGTCAGTTAGAAAGTCCGAATCTGCCTTACTGCCCTTCGCTTAAGGCTTTGTTTACTATTGCAGATGTACTTGGTGTCAAGGCATCAAAGATAATAGACATTGATGATTGAATTGTTATATGGTTGCTTATAAGGGGTAATGCATACCCCTGAAAATAATAAAATTATGCCAATTGCAACGCTTTCACAAGCATTTTTTCCACATTGGGATATATTGAATCAAAATCCGTTATCGGCAGTGGGTTATCGCCCCTGCCGATTTCTATTGTATAGCCGGGGCGGTTATAGTAGGATATGAACCAGTCCTTGTAGCCTGCAAAACCCGAAGCATAGGGGGTAATTGCTTTTGTGTATCCGCCAACTCTTGCAAGCTCATCGGCTATCTCCTCGCTTCGGGGAGGAAGAAAGTCGAGATATTTCCAGTAAATCACTTCTCCCTGAGTGTGGAGAGACACGGTGAGGATGTAGTCCTCTTTTACAGACAGATTGTACACTCCTCTGCTCTCCGGCTCGGATAGGGGAGAAGCTCCTACAAAGTCCCTGGGTGCAGGGGTGGTATATCCTTGAGAGAATTTTATTTCCTTTGCCCTCTCCCACATAGCAGGGTAGTTAAGGTTTAGGTCGGTACCCTTTATATTGGCTTTCCATCCCGAGGGAAAGCTGATATTAGGATAGGAGGAAGCGATATTTCTCGCATCAATATAGTATGGAGAATCTGCAGATATCGCTCCCGTAACAATATCCATTCCGTCAGGATTGACAAGGGGCATAAGACTGAGTGTTGTGCTTCCAAAGAGAGTCTCTGCACTTACCGATGCAATGCTTTCTCCTGCGGTGAGGGCTTTCAGGTACTCTTCGGCAAATTTAAGAAGCACCGGAGTTGTTATCCACTCGTTTGCGTGGTGGGTTGCATTATAGAACACCTTTTTATTGCCGGAGCCTATTTTTATGAGCGTAAGCTCTTTGCCCATTACGGATTCGCCGGCACTTTCTGTGGTTATAAAGGGGTACCGTGCTTTTAGACCATCTGTAATAAGCTGTGTAAGCTCATATGAATAGTCAACATTTGTGGGTACAACATCAAATCCAAGGGGAACAGTTACATTAGCTCCCGGAACAAAGGCGGAAAGATAGGGATTTGCAATCCGTATTGCCTCGGGGGTGGTTCCGTAGTCACGGGCAAGACTTTCTACCGTCTGACCTTGACCAAGGCTTACGGTGGTGTATCCTGTCAGATACGGCATAAGTTCTCCGTAGGTGACCTCACCGGCAATACCGTCAGCACTTATTCCCACACTGTTTTGAAATGCTACCAGTGCTCTGTGCACACCATCATCAAATGTATTCTTAATTCCTCCTGCACTGTATCCTGCTCTGCCAAGTGCCAGAGTAAGCTGTTGCACGGCAATGCCCTCGTCACCTATCTTCAGAACTTTCATAGCATAACCTCATTTCATATTTTTTACTATGTATATGTGAAAGAATGGATTAAGTTTACTCCTGTTAAACTTTTTTGGAATTTTGAAACAAAAAAATAATTTATACAAAATTTATGGTTTACATAATATATGAATTTTAAAAGTTTTTTACTGTAAAAATGAAAAATCCCCCCTGCTGAAAATGAAAAATTAACGCCTGAAAAATTATCTGCTACACCAAAATTTTAAATTTGTCAAGAGCAAATCACATAAAAATTCAAAAAAATTTTAAAGTGCCGAAAGTCAGGTTTTAAGTGGCTTTAATCCACATATCCACAAAGTTATCCACAAAAAAAGCAGTTTTGCAGGCAAAAATTTTTTTAAAAAAAGCAAATAATTTTTTTAAATTTTATTGGGTTACATAATATTTTGTTTAACAATTTTGTAATAACTTTTTTCGTTGAATTTTTGAATTTCTTCTCGAAAAAACTTTGTTCAAAAAACCTGAACTTTTTTTAAAAAAACCTCTCAAAACCGCATAAACACTGGGGTTTGCGACTTTTGACCAAAAAAAGGATATAAAACACTCGCAAAATACGGCAATTTGTGCAATCTTAAAAATTTATGAAAATATTTTGAATTTCTACTTGACAAAATTCGTTTTGTGGGGTATAATGCACTCGAAAGGTCAAAGAAAGTCAAAGTCAAAAACAAAGGAGGCGTTTATATTGAAGATAAGTGATTCCATAGAGAGTTTTATTATGGAACTTCTGGGTTCCCGTTCCAGTGTGGAGCTTAAGAGAAATGAGCTTGCTGCATATTTTAACTGTGTGCCCTCCCAGATAAACTATGTTATACAAACGAGATTCACAACCGAAAGAGGTTACACGGTGGAAAGTCGCAGAGGCGGAGGCGGATATGTCAAGATAACCCGTGTGGAGTTTTCCGATTCAAATCTGATA
>JAZPXS010000063.1:0-17110 GCA_045543775.1 Clostridia bacterium | reverse complement strand
TGACGCATAGCTATGATATCCGCATAGCCGCTTACCACTGCAACTGTATCTGCCACACTCTCACCCTTTTTGGAAGAGCTGGAGTTAGCATCAGAAAATCCCAGCACCTTGCCGCCAAGCTCCATCATTGCCGCTTCAAAGCTCAAACGGGTTCTTGTGGATGGTTCAAAAAAAAGTGTAGCAAGCTTTTTGTATCTGCATTTTTCTCTGTATTTTTCGGGATTTGATATAATATCGTTGGCAAGATTTATAAGTTCCTCTATCTCTTCCACCGTCAAATCCATAATATCAATTAGGTGCCTCATCTAAAACAACCTTTCTTATTTACTCGTAAGAACAACCTTCCAGTCTTCCTGAACCCACTTTGTGTCAACATCAAAGCAATCTGCTATAAATCTGACAGGAACAAGTGTTCTGCCGTTCACAGCCTTTGCAGGAACATCCAGTGTAACTTCATTACCGTTTTTGTATGCAGTTTTGCTTCCCAATGTAAGTTTAACTGTTGTATCGCCTTTAACTGCAGTAACGGTGCTTGTAGCTCCGTCCCAGGAAACATCTGCTCCAATTGCCTCGAATATTGTTCTAAGCGGCACAAGAGTTCTTCCGTTTTCTGCCACGGGAATCTGGTCAAATTTAAGCTTTTTGCCGTTCAGATGAACGGTTATTATTGCAGGTGATTTGAGCTTTACAAGATATTTTATCTCGTTACCGCCATCATCCTTTACAATCATAAAGCCATAACCGCTGTCGAAAAACTTGTCAATCTGGGTGTTTTCAAAAGTATATGCTTTTCCGGTAGTGTTGTTTGTTATCATTGTGGAATATCTTCTCTGCTTTTCCACATCTTCCATAGACCAGTCGAGAACATCACCGTTATTGGAAACCTCGCAGAAATAACCAAGGTTATATGAATAGAAGTAATAGCTTGCTGCAATATCCATAAACACCATATTACCCTCTATGTCATAGTGTCCTGACTCATCGACATTATCTATGTATGAGCTCTTGCGGATAAGACCGTCGTTGTAACCTGTAATACCCATATATTCAAGATATTCGTCATCCGACATAGGAGAGCCGTCTACAGGTGTGAACACATCATTTCCGTTCTCGTCCTGAGTAACGGTGTTGAGAACATAAGGCTTTTCCAGGTTCTGGTCATACATTTTAGTTGCAATAAGTCTGGAAGAAACTGTGTCTCCCACTACCTCTATAAGATAATAGTAGGAAAAGCTCTGGAAATCAGAATATCCGATTTCCTCCTTTACAAATTTGTTGGGAGCTTTTTTAGGCAGGAAAGCAGGAAAGCCTTCATCTGCAAAGTTTACCTCACCATGCTGAAATGCTTCATCAGCAAGGGGAATTGTAATTCTTGAGCCGTCCTCGTAAATTCTTTCAACATAAGGAGTGGGATACTGCTCTACCGTAGTATATATAATTTCTCCGTGCTGTGTTGCCTCGCTTAAGGATACATTCTTAATTTTTCCTACTACCGTAAATACGTCATTATTGAAGGAATCACTCTCCGTCGGTAACTCATAAGCCATAGATACAGTAGAAAGTGCAAGTGCAAAAACAACAAGCATAATCAAGCCAAAAAACTTTTTCATATTTTTCACCCTTTTTTATTATTTAATCCAGCTTTCGTCAGACGGATTGTTCCTGAATGCTATAAGTCTTTCAATATCTTCTTTCTTTATATATCCGATTTCTGCTGCCACCTCTGCAACTGTATCAAAGTTTGTAAGGCTGACATTCTTTACATTGGCTTCCTTGAGTCTTTCTATACCTTTTTTCATTCCGTAGGTATAAATGGAAACAATACCGAGAACCTCTGCTCCTGCTTCGCGAAGAACATTGACAACCTCTATAACGCTTCCGCCGGTGGAAATAAGGTCCTCAACAACTACAACCTTCTGACCTTTTTCCAGCTTGCCCTCTATCTGGTTGCCTCTGCCGTGATCCTTGGAAGAGGAACGGACATAACCCATAGGAAGTCCCATAATATGAGCTGTGATTGCTGCGTGAGCAATACCTGCAGTGGATGTACCCATAAGTACTTCGCAATCGGGATATTCTCTCTTTATGGTTTCTGCAAGACCGTTTTCCACATCGTCTCTTACCTTGGGACTTGTGAGTGTGAGTCTGTTGTCACAGTAAACGGGACTTTTGATACCGCTTGCCCAAGTGAAAGGTTCCTCAGGACGAAGAAAAACCGCACCTATTGAAAGTAAATCTTTTGCTATTAATTTATCCATTAGTTTGTACCTCCCAAAAATTCTTCTACACATCTTCTGTATGCTGCAACAGGATCCTCTGCCGCAGTTATAGGTCTTCCAACAACTATGTAGTCAGAGCCGATTTCTCTTGCCTTTGCAGGTGTTGTAACTCTCTTCTGGTCACCGACATCACCATCGGCAAATCTCACACCGGGTGTTACGGTATAAAACTCTTTACCGCATTTTTCCTTAACAATGGAAGCTTCAAGGGGTGAGCATACCACACCGTCAAGTCCTGCAGTTTTTGCATTATTGGCATAGTGGGCAACAACATCTGCAATATTTTCGTTAATAAGCAGGTCTCTTTCCATAACCTCCTGACTTGTTGATGTGAGCTGTGTTACCGCAAGAAGGATAGGTCTTGTTCCGTCTTCTCTTGTGAGACCTTCCAGTGCGGCTTCCATCATAGGAATAGTTCCGGAAGCGTGAAGGTTACACATATCCACATCGAGATTGGAAAGCACGCTCATTGCCTTCTTAACTGTGTTTGGAATATCGTGAAGCTTAAGGTCCAAAAATATTTTGTGACCTCTCTTTTTGATTTCCTTAACTATACTGGGACCTGTTGCATAGAAAAGCTCCATTCCCACCTTGAGATAAGGCTTCTCCTCCTTGAACAAATCAAGAAAATCGAACAAAGCCTCCGCACTTGCAAAATCGCAAGCTATAATTACATCCTTTGCCATTAGTGAGCACCTCCGATTATATCTTTTAAACTTGTAATTCCGTATTTTTCCATAACACGGGGTAAATCCTCTATAATATCTCTGCACGCATAGGGATCAACGAGATTTTGTGCACCAACCTGCACCGCAGTTGCACCTGCAAGCATAAGCTCAATTACATCCTCTGCACTTGAAACACCACCCATACCTATTATGGGAATCTTTACTGCATCATAGACCTGATACACCATACGCACCGCCACCGGGAAGATGGCACTGCCGGAAAATCCGCCCATTTTGTTTGCAATTACGGGTTTCTTTTTCTTTAAATCTATTCTCATACCCATCAGGGTGTTTATGAGGCTTATGCCGTCGGCACCTGCGTCCTCACAGGCTTTGGCAATGGAAACTATGTCTGTTACATTGGGACTTAACTTGATGTACACAGGCTTTGTTGTTACCGCCTTTACCGCCTTTGTCACTGCCGCCGCAGATTCCGGTTCCGTACCAAAACTCATACCGCCGTTATGAACATTGGGACAGCTTACATTGACTTCGATTATTCCGACCTGCTCCTCCTTGTCTATTCTCTCACAGCAATAGGCATATTCGTCGATGGAAAATCCGCTTATGTTTGCTATCACCTTTTTGTCAAAGCATTTTTTAAGTTTCGGAAGCTCCTCTGATATAACCTTGTCTATACCGGGGTTCTGAAGTCCTACGGAATTTATCATACCCGATGTACACTCCGCAATACGGGGTGTGGGGTTACCGAATCTGGGTTCCTTGGTTGTACCTTTAAAAGAGAATGTACCCAATATATTTATGTCGTAAAGCTCGGCAAACTCATACCCAAACCCAAAGGTGCCGCTTGCGGGAATTATGGGATTGGTAAGCTCCATACCGCTCAGGTTAACGCGTGTATCTACCATATTATCTCCTCCCTTTCCAGAACGGGACCGTCCTTGCAGATTCTTTTGTTGCCGTACTTTGTCTTGCAGCTGCAACCCATACAAGCACCAAACCCGCAGCCCATACGCTCCTCAAAGCTGTACTGACCGCTTGTTTGAGCTATGGACTCTATGGCTTTGAACATAGGTTCAGGACCGCAGGTGTAGAAATAATCGTATTGAATATCCTTCATAACATCTGTTACGAAACCTTTTGTGCCAAGGCTTCCGTCTGCGGTTGCCACATAGGTTTTAACTCCGAGTGTCTCAAATTCCTTTTGGAAAAACACTTCTTCCTTTGTATTGAATCCTATTACAACGCTAACATCCTTGCCGCAGGCAATGAGCTTTTTGGCAAGATTATACATAGGCGGAACGCCTACGCCTCCGCCAATGAGAAGCGGCTTGTCTCCGCTCTTTGTCACGTCAAAGCCATTACCGAGACCGGTCAGAATGTCAAGCTTTTCGCCTTTTGCCATAGCACTCATCTTCTCTGTGCCGCCGCCAACTACCTTGTATATAAGGGTAAGGCTTCCGTCAGAATAGTCACATACGGATATGGGACGCCTTAAGAAAAATCCATCAAGCTTGATGTTAACAAACTGTCCGGGCTTTGTTATATCCTCTGTATCACCCGAAAGTATCATAAGATATACATCTTTTGCAATCTTAACATTGCTTTCCACTGTAAATATTGTCTGTTTCATTTTTCGCCTCCGTAAGCAATATTGCCGTCACACACTGTAAGAACGCATTTTCCGAAAACTTTCATACCGCTGAAAGGGGTACTCTTCCCCTTGGAAAGGAAGTCCTCAGGGGACACTGTATATTCCTCATCAAGATTAAATATGGTAAAATTTGCCTTTTCCCCGACTTTGATATCCGAATTTATTCCAAAGCGTTTTCCCGGATTTGTACTCATAAGCTCTATAAGTTTGTCAAGCGTAATCACGCCCTCTTTGACAAGCTTGGTATAAAGCACGGGAAATGCAGTCTCTATGCCCACTATTCCATTGAGACTGAGAAGCCCCCTACTCTTTTCCTCACTGCTGTGAGGTGCGTGGTCGGTGGCAATCATATCTATTGTGCCGTCCTTGATACCCTCAATGAGTGCTGCCCTGTCCTCGGTGCTTCTTATGGGGGGATTCATTTTGAAACCGCCGTCTTCTTTAAGTTCACTATCGGAAAACACCAGATAATGAGGTCCTGTTTCGCAGGTTATATCAACTCCCTCTGCCTTTGCCTTGCGTACAATATCCACAGTTTCCTTTGCGGATATATGGCACACATGGTATGAGGCTCCCGTTTCCTTAATAAGAGGAATATCTCTTGCCACAGGTCCCCACTCACTTTCGGAGCATATACCCTTGTGACCGTTTTGCTTTGCATATTCCCCGTCGTGGATATATCCTCCGTTAAGAAGTGATTCATCCTCGCAGTGGGCGGAAATGATTTTGTTAAGGCTTGCGGCTTTTTGCATAGCAGAGCGCATCATATCTCCGCTTTGCACACCCTTGCCGTCATCGGAAAAACCGATAACATATGGTGCAATAGCTTCCATATCCGAAAGCTTTTCCCCTTTTTGTCCCACAGTAATAGAGCCAAAGGGATAAACCCTTATTACCGCATCTCTTTCTATAATATCTGTCTGTGCTTTTACATTATCAACACTGTCAGGTACCGGATTTAAGTTAGGCATTGAGCAAACTGCGGTGTAACCTCCCCTTGCCGAAGCACGGGTGCCTGTGGCTATAGTCTCCTTATACGAAAAACCGGGCTCTCGAAGATGCACATGAACATCCGTAAACCCGGGGAAAATATATAAATTATCAAGATAATATACCTTGTCTGCAACGGAAACATCTATATCCTCAGAAATATCAACTATAACAGAATCGGACACCAGTAAATCCGATTTGCCAAAACCGTGTACAGTTGCGTTTTTAAATAATGTCTTCATAGGTTGTCTCCTTTCTTCACAATTACAATAATTATACCATCTGCAATGCAGACTTGTCAACAAATAGGAAGACAAAAAACGTGAAGCAAAAATTTTTTTGCTAAAAAGTCTTTTTATTGACTTACCGAATAAATAGATGTATACTTTAATAAACAGATGTGTAAATTGCATAAAGAGAAAAGAGGATGTAGAATGAAAAAAAGAATCTTGTCAATATCGTTGGCAATTACAATACTTTTGTCCTTTGTTATTACAGCAAATGCATCAGAAATGGTCACATTGTTTGCTTATAACGGCAGGACAAAGCAGGTAGAAGCTCATAGAGTTGCGGAAGAAAGAGCCGTAGGATGGTATGAGGGTATCGTTGTGTATGCAGCTGACGGCCGTTCAAAGCTTGTGTCTCCTTTTATGGTGGAGGCCGAGAGAAAAGTAGGATGGTATGTTGACAAAAAGGATGTTACGGTCAATATGTTTGCATTGGACGGCAGATGTAAGCCTGTCTTCAAGGCAAATGTCAGAGCAGAGCAAGCTGTCGGTTGGTACACGCTGGATGAATATATGAACAAGCTTATACAAAAATTCGGCTTCGAAACTGCCATTAATGAGCTTGAGGATATAGGTATCCGCTATGATAATTTTACTCTTGATGAGTACCGTGAGCAATACAAAAAAATCATAAAGCAGTACTATGCGGATAAAGGTTATCCGCTGGCAGTCGTTAATTGGGATATCGGTGAAAACAGTATCGGAATACCGGAGATAACCATTTTTTTCAGAAACATTTCCCAAAAAACTATCGTTTCGTTTGAGCAGAAATTTACCTGTTATGATGCATACGGAAAGCCTACAACCGACTTTCCTTCCTTGCATAACGGCGATTTTGTGGGTTACTGCACAAATGAAAAAATTGAAAGCGGAGACTTCTTCAGTATGACATGGACACTCTACAGCAACGAAAAAACGTACAAAATAAGCTGGCCCGTTATAAAAAAGATTGCATTCAGTGACGGAACAACCTGGTACAGATAAATCTTTGTTATAAAAAAGTTTTTGCCCCCAAGCAGGGAGCAAAAACTTTTTTTATTTTGCTATTATAACATTTTTAACATTGATATCATCATCAAATATTACGATATCCGCATCATAGCCTTTTTGGAGCTTACCCTTGTTTTCCAGCTTCATAATTCTTGCCGGGATTTCCGTTATCATTTTGACTGCCTCGGTAAGCGGTATTCCTGCTTTTTTTACACAGGTACGCACAAGCACGTTTGTAGTAGCTATGCTTCCTGCAAAAGCCGTTCTGTCAGCAAGCTTTGCTACACCGTCCTCTATAATGTACGGCATATTACCGTTTTCACAGGTTTCGTTTTCTATACTTTCCAATCCTCCGTGACGGATTGAATCTGTAACAAGGCACATATGTTCGGGACCTTTTGACTTGTACACAAGCTTTAATAGTTCAGGCGGAAGATGGCATCCGTCTGCAATGGTCTCCACATCAATATCGTCATAGAGATATGCTGTTTCTATAACACCAAGAACCCTGAATCCGCTTTCTCTTGTTATGGTGGAGGTGCAGGAATATAGATGGGTAATAAGCTTCATCCCGCCATCGTACGCCGCCTTTATATGAGGGTATTTGGCATCGGTATGAGCCGCTGATGCAACTACGCCTTTATCATTCAAAAACTGCAAGAACTTATCAGAACCCTCAAGCTCAGGAGCATAGTCCCATCTTTTGATAAGGTCGGAATATTCTGCATAGATTTCCTCATATTCCTTGGAATCGGGAGTGCGGATAAAAGCCGGATCCTGAGCACCCGACTGTGCCGGTGAGAAGTACGGTCCCTCAAGGTGAGCACCGTATATATGAGGCATTATGTCCTCGTCATCCTTGCATATTCTGAGAGCCTCCAGTGCTTTTTTTGTCTTTACATTATCATAGGCAGAAAGTGTGGGATATATTGTTGTGGTGCCGCTTACGGCATGAATGTTTGCGGCTTCCTTGATTGCCTCTTTTGTGGCATCAACAAACTCATATCCTCCGCCGCCGTGAACATGTATATCTATAAATCCGGGAGAAACAAAGTTGCCCTCCGCATCTATCTCATCGTCAAAGGCAAGCTCCTCTGCTGTCACGTCAAGAATTTTTCCTTCCTCTATGTAGACATATGCCTCTTTGATACTGTCCGTAAGTATCACTCTGCCGTTTTTTATTCTTGTAACCATAGCAAACTCCCTTACAGAAGCTGTTTTCCGCTGTCGGGATCACAGTACATTACTGCATTGTCGTGGGTTCTCATAATTGTGGCAGGAAGCTCCTCGTTTATTTCATTATTCACAGTTTTGTACACTGCATCTGCCTTGGTTGCCGCAGGAACTGTGCAGAAAAGATAGTCTGCATTAAAAAGTGTGGGAACTGTAAGAGTGAGTGCATATTTGGGAACATCATCAAGCTTTGCAAAGCAACCGTCGTTAACCTGCTGCTGTCTGCAAACTTCATCAAGGGGAACCTTTTTTATTACTTCTTTGTCGTTGAAATCTGCAACCCATGGGTCATTAAATGCAATATGTCCGTTTTCACCAATACCAAGGCATACTATGTCTATGGGGTTTTCTTTAATAAGCTTGGTATATCTTGCACAGGTTTCCTCGGGAGTTTCTCCCTCTGCGTAAATATAGTTTACGCTTCCGAAAGGAAGAAGACCAAAAATTCTGTCCTTTAAGAAGTTGCCGAAGCCCTGAGGTGCCTCGGGACTGAGACCTATGTATTCATCCATATGGAAGGCATTGACCTTGCTCCAATCGATATCCTTGTCGGCAACAAGAGTAGCCAGTGTTTCGTTCTGTGAAGGTGCTGCGGCAAAAATCATATTTACCTTGCCTTTTTCTGCAATAAGCTCTTTAATTTTTGCTGCTGCCTCTTCTCCTGCAGCCTTGCCCATTTCCGCTCTGGAATCGTAGATTTTTACTGTAAGCTTGTCTTTTACAATAGTTTTCATAACTTATTTCTCCTTTATATTATTATTTGCAATGATTTTGTAGTAAAGATTTGTAAGCTGTGAGTGTGTAAGTGCTGTGCGAAGCTCGGAATCAGGAGTGTACATTTCAAAATTCACACCAAAGGTGTATTCGTTCATTGTATCTCCAAGCTCCTTTATCCTCGCATACAGCTCATCTGCATCCTGTCTGCCCTCATAGAGTGCATAGTAATAATCAAGGCACAGCACCATAAGCTCAAACACATCCACCCCGTATTTAAGCCCGCGTATATCCTCGTTTATACGGTTGAGTATCGGAGTACCCAGTGCTATCTTCTTCTGTTGACCGGGGTTTAACGCACCGCTACCGTCATCAAACATATCGGGAGTTATGGTGGAAAGCTCCTCATATTTTATATCCCGTAATTCCTTCAGTGCCTTCTTTAGCTTATACACCGAGTCATATCCGTGGAAAACCGCATTGTCACCAAGATGATACTCCTTGTAGAAGGGTTTTTCGGGAACCTTTCCGTCCCATTCGCACAGGTGTGTGAGAAGTCCAGTCTGGAACCATCCTCTCCATGACATAATGAGGCTTGTGGCATCCTCTATAGTTTCGTATGCATTGCGGACACGGTCACTGTACTTGCCGTAAATATCACGGTAGTATTTTTCTATAAGATAATCTGCATCGCAATCCTTATCTCTGCTGAGATTTGCATACATATATTGAGTAAGGGTGCGTACTCCCCACTCCAGAAGCGGAACATGCATATATTGTATGTCCTTGGCACCGCTGTCTATATAGTACTTTATTTCGTTTTTCATTCTCTTTGTAAAGAGAATGGGCATATCCTCAAATTTGGAAACATTGTAATACTCGTTTATTCCAAAATCCATACCCGACTCAGACCAGCCTTGCAGAGTGCGTGCATAGATATGGTTTTTCTCGCAGGTTTTGTCATAAAGGTCGTGGTCATAACATCTCAGTATGGGAGAATATATACCGTAATCCCCTGCATCTATAAGATTTTGCGGTACGGGCATAGATGGTGCCTCAAGAGTGTCTGTTCCCTCATATATATCAAAAGAGAGTTTTATGTTGTGGTCTATTTCACCTTTTTCAAGTGCCTCATCCACACGCTTTCTTATGTGGGAAAGGAAGTAAAGGGTTATATCTGTTCCGTTGCCCTTTTTGCGACATTGCTCACACCTGCAGGAAGAACCCCAGGTGTCAAAGCCTGCAAGCTCAAATACATTTTCATTTTTCCAGTCATTTTTGATTTTGTCTATGACGGTATCTGCCAGAACATCCAAAAGCTCCTTATTGGAAGCACAGAACTGAACATTTATGGCATTATCTGCAGTAATTTCGCCGTCACGCTTACCGTACCAATCCTTGTGAGCGTCTATGTAGTATCTGCCGTCTTCAGTTATATTCATAGGGTTCAGAATCTTTTCGAAGATATGACCGCCTATTTTGTAAACAAAGCCAAGCTTGTCCTGAAGAGGCTTGCTGTGGGCATGGCAATTGTGAAGATTAAGCCTGTTTCGTGCCATCCAGGTAAGGAACGTTGTGGATTCCTTGAGAAGCTGTTCAAAATGAAAACCTCTTCCGTTTGGCATATCGTACTTATAATGTCTGAACACAGGCATCTGAAGTTCCGTAAGGTTTGGTACATATTCCTCCTTGGGGGCATACCACCTTATGCCCTGAGCTTCCAGAAGCTCGTATGCAGCATAGAGTGTACCTACTCTGCCCTGACCGCGGAGTATTATGTCGCTGCCGTCGGAGATAATATCAAATTCCTCTCCGTTTCCTCCAAGACACTCAAGAATTATATTTGTATCGCCTTTGGTTTCGGACACTTGTGCATCAAGACCTGCTTTAACAAGGTAGCTGCATATCTCTTCTGCGGCATAACTCAATGTGCATCTCTGTGCAAGGTCTTTCTGGCTTTTAAAATCTATGTTGTCTTCCTCATGTGCCCATCTTTTGTAATACTTTGGAGATTCATCATAAGGAATTAATATATTAATCTTCATATGTATTTTCACCTCTACATTAATCATAACACAAGTAAAGCATATCAAAATATTAAATATTGCTTTTTACATTGCAAATATTGCTGTTTTGTTTAATTGGAATAAATGGGTAAATACTAAAACCGAGGTGATAGTATTGAAAAATAAATCTGAAATTCTCTATGCATTTGCAAAAGGCCATGCTCTGCCGCTGTCAAAAGTGAATGATGCGGTTTTTGCCTCCCTTACTCTGGGCAAAGGAATGGCAATTGAACCTGAAACAGGCGTACTATATTCTCCCTGCGACGGAAAAGTATCTACTCTTGCTGACACAAACCACGCCATAGCCATAAACACCGATGGCGGTGCCGAGGTGCTTCTGCACATAGGTATAGACACAGTAAATCTCAAAGGAACATTTTTTGATGCTAAGGTTACAAAAGGTAAAACCGTGAAAAAGGGTGACAAGCTTATAGAATTCAACAAGGATAAAATATCCTACGAGGGCTACGACACAACAATATGTATGGCAATCTGCAACACCGATGACTATGAGCACATCGAGCTTACGGAAAGCGGAGATGTAAGCACTGATGATGCAGTGGCTATAATAGGCTGACCTTCCAAATATTGATACTTGATATACCGTCTTCCTTGTTGTATTATAAAATGCGTTGGTTGACATAATTATTTTGCATTGAGCATTAGTTATTCATAACTTCTTATTTTATCCTTGTTTTGTCATTTTTTGCAAAATTAATTATGTAAACAAAAATACAAAGGAGGACTACAAATGTCAAAAATCAAAAGATTTGTTGCATCATCTGCCGCATCAGCGCTCCTTGCATCAGTTCTGGCTGTTCCTTCCTTTGCCGCTATCCCTTCGGATGTTGTGGGTACGCGGTTTGAGGAAGCTGCAAAGGTACTGGGTGCCTTTGATATTATGGTAGGTGACGGCAATGCATTCCGTGCAAACGACCCTATAACCCGTTCCGAGGTTACAAAAATAGCAGTTGCGTTAAAAGGACTTTCCAAGGTTGCAGGCAGTCAGACCACTTCCAAATATCCTGATGTTTCCAATGACCACTGGGCAAAAGGATTTATTAATGTGGGTACTACCGAAGGTCTTGTAATAGGCGACGGTGCAGGTAACTTCCGTCCCGATGACATAATAACCTATCCCGAGGTTGTTACCATTCTTGTCCGTGCCGTAGGCTATGAGCCAAAGGCTCAGGCTGGGGGCGGTTATCCCGGAGGATATATCTCTGCAGGAAACTCTATGGGACTTACAAACGGTGTATCTGCACCTGCAAGAAGCAGCGGAACTATTTCAAGAGGCGAAGTTGCACTTATGGCATACAATGCTCTTGATGTAAACATTATGGAACAGAAGGATTTTGGCAGTAATCCCAGCTTTGTCATCACAGACGAAACTCTCATCACAACTGCCCACGATGCGAAAAAGATCGAAGGCTTTGTAACTGCAGTAGGACAAAGCTCTCTTGACGGTACTACCTGCGAAAAGGGCGAAATCATAATTGACGGAAAAACCTACAAAGCAGAGGGTGTGGACCTTAGAAATGTTCTTGGACTCTATGTTGATGCCTATGTAACAGACACATCCAAAAACAGACCTACAGTAAAGGTAGTTGTCAATACCACAGGCAAAAACTCCCTTACAACAATACCTGCTGATGACATCATATCTGTAACATCTTCCTCATCGGGTAAGACAATAAGCTATTATGTAGGTACAAAGAAATACACCAAAACCATTCCGGCAAATGCGATGGTTGTATATAACGGAAAATCCGGCTCCATAGATGACCTTGCCCTTATAGAATCAGGTTATGTTATGATAGCTGACCACAACAAGAGCAAGACAGTTGTATTTGTAAACGAAACCGTAAACTATGTAGTTGACGAGGTAGTTATGACCTCCGACAGAATCATAGACAAATACGGCAAATCTCCCCTCACCCTTGACAAAGACGACGAAAAAGTTACCTTTGTTCTGGAAAAAGCAAATAAAATCATCGGCATAGATGAACTTAGTGAATGGGATGTTATAACCCTTACTATGAGTAAGGATAAGAGTGTAATTCACGGTATTGTTACAAGAGCAGAAAAGGCAGGAAAAATCACTGAAATCGAAGACGATAAGGTTTATATAGACGGCACTGCCTATGAGGTAGCCAAAAATTATACCGAAGAAATAAAACTCGGTGACGAGGGTACCTTCTATCTGGATTATGAAAATAAAATTGCCGCCTTTGACAAATCAAAATCCTCACAAAAAAATTACGCATATCTTACAAATATCGGTGTGAAATCCGGATTTGATGCCGCTCTGGAGCTTGAGCTTATGACAAGCGACGGAAAGCTCACTGTATATCAGGCAGCAGATAAGATAAAGGTAAATTCCAAAACCTATTCCGATGCAGAGGAAGCAAAAAAGGCAATAGGAACTAAGGGACAGCTTCTCACTATTACTTTTAATTCCGAGGGAAGGGTTTCCGAAGTAGTAAAGAGTCTTGAAGGCGAAATTGATGAAAAGGAATTTATGCTCAACTTCACAAAAGAGGATGCTGTATTTACAGAAAAAACATCTGTACTTTCTGCAGATGATATGACAGTGCGTCTGGATAAGAACACCGTTGTATTTGAGATACCTGAAGATGCAAAAGATACTGACGAATATACCGTAACCGATGTTAGCTTCTTTGCTGACGGCGGCAAATATGATGTAATTGTATACGATGTTACCGAGGACCTTACTGCAGGTGTGGTTATTGTAACTGCATCCCAGAGCAAGGTAAACGAAGAAGAAGGTGCAATCATCGTAGACAAGCTCTCCAATTCAAAGGATGAAAACGGAGAAATCATAGTTAAGCTCTACGGATACCAGAACGGTGAAAGAATAACTCTTACAGGCAAATCCGATATATTCAAAAAAGGAACTTCCTCACTTGAAAAGGGAGACATCATTCAGGCTAAGGCGGATTCCAAGGGAAGTGTAAAGGCTCTTACCATTCTTCTCGATTCCGACAAAACCGAAAATGAGTTCACAAGTGAAATAAGCGAACACCACACAATCGAATACGGTAAGGTAACCAAGAAATTCTCAGGTTCCTTTAACCTCAGCGTGGATGATAAGACAAACAAAAACTATATCATAGGTGAAGCAAACATCTATGTAATAGACAGCGAAAGCAAGGCAAACACAATAAAGGTCGGCGATAGCTCCGATATACAGAAATTTGACGATGCAAAGCCGGAAAGAGTGTTTGTGAGAACCTACAAGGATGAAGTTAAGGATATCATAGTAATCAGATAGGATTTCTGCCGTATAATACGAAAAACGCCAAACGAGAATATCGTCTGGCGTTTTTTATTAATTTTAGATTATAGGAGTAACAATCTCTACATCCTGATATATGGGAAGTCCCGTACCTGCAGGAATGAGCTTACCTATAATTACGTTTTCTTTAAGACCGATGAGAGGATCCTTCTTACCCTTTATTGCTGCGTCGGTAAGAACTCTTGTAGTTTCCTGGAAGGAAGCTGCAGAGAGGAAGGAATCCGTTGCAAGTGCAGTCTTTGTAATACCAAGCAGTACTGCCTCGCACTGAGGTTCTACCCTGCCGTCTGCAACTGCCTTGCGACGCTCTGTTTCAAATTCCGCTCTGTCTATAAGCGAACCTATGAGAAGTTCGGTTTCACCGGGTTCGGTAACCTTAACTTTTCTAATCATCTGTCTTACGATAACCTCTATATGCTTATCGTTGATATCAATACCCTGAAGTCTGTACACTCTCTGTACTTCCTGAATGAGATAATCTGTAACAGCTTTGATACCCTGACTGCCCATAACACGGAGTAAATCCTGAGGATAAACAGAACCTTCTGTAAGTTCCTGAGCAAGTGTAACTGTATCTCCGTCGCTTACCTTTAGTCTGGAACCGTAAGGTATGAGGTAGTTATGAGTGATGCCGTCTTCTGTTGTGATGATAGCTTCTCTCTTCTTCTGTGTTTCCTCAATCTTGACAGTACCTGCTTCCTCGGCGATGATAGCAACACCCTTAGGTCTTCTTGCTTCGAAGAGTTCTTCAACTCTTGGGAGACCCTGTGTGATATCGTCACCGGCAACACCGCCGGCATGGAATGTTCTCATAGTAAGCTGTGTACCGGGTTCACCAATGGACTGTGCTGCTATGATACCAACTGCTTCACCTGCGTCAACCATTTCTCCGGAGGAGAGGTTGGAGCCGTAACACTTAGCACAGATACCGATTCTGGATTCACACGTGAGAATGCTTCTTATCTTGGCTTCGGTTACGCCTGCATCTGCAACCATTGTTGCAATTGCTTCGGTCATAAGAGAGTTAGCAGCAACCAAAAGCTCACCTGTTTCGGGATGGAATATATCCTGAAGGGCAGTTCTGCCTATGAGTCTGTCTCTGAAGCTTTCGATAACTTCTTCACCTATGGCAATCTTCTTAACGAGGATACCTTCATTGGTACCGCAATCATCCTCACGGATGATAACATCCTGAGATACATCAACAAGTCTTCTTGTGAGGTAACCGGAGTCTGCGGTTCTAAGTGCTGTATCGGTAAGACCTTTACGGGCACCGTGTGTGGAAATATAGTATTCCAGAACGTTAAGACCTTCTCGGAAGTTCGCCTTGATAGGAATTTCGATAGCATTACCTGTAGTATCCGCCATAAGACCACGCATACCGCAAAGCTGCTTAATCTGGTCCTTACTACCACGGGCACCAGAGGTTGCCATCATATAGATTGGGTTGTACTGATCGAGGTTTTCCATAAGAGCATCGGAGATATCATCAACAGCATTGTTCCATTCTCCGATAACTTTTCTGTATCTTTCTTCATCAGTAATAAGACCTCTCTTATACTGCTTAGCAATCTTGTCAACGGCTTTCTGAGCTTCGTCGAGTCTTTCATACTTGGACTGAGGTATCTTCATATCAAATACGCTGATTGTAAGAGCTCCCTTTGTGGAGAACTTATAACCAAGAGACTTGATAGAATCAAGAACAGTTACAGAGTCTGTTGTACCGTGAGTTCTTATGCACTTGTCAAGAATCTTTCCGAGACCTTTCTTGTCAGCGGTAAATTCCATACCAACTTCAAGCTCAAGAATCTTTCTCTTCTTATCCTCTTCGGTATCGTCGGGAGCAAATGCTCTGTTTACAAGACCGATATCCTGAGGAACCTGTTCGTTGAATATGAGTTTGCCTGCAGTAGCATCAACAATACCCTCATAGGTAACAGAATCAACTGTCTTGGACAGGAATACCTTGATGGGAGCGTGAAGCTCCAATTCACCTGCATTGTATGCCATAAGAACTTCGTCATAGCTCTTGAAGTATTTACCTTCTCCCTTTTCACCGGGGAAGCATCCCTCTTCTGTAAAGGTTGCCGCTTTTTTGCCCTCAGCTTCAAGGCGGGCATTTATCTTGGCAAGAGAATCACCGCGTTTTATGGCTTTCTTGTTGTTTTTATTAAATTCCTGGTTGCTCAGGTAGCAAACTACATCTCCTGCCTCAAAGCCGGAATCACCGGGATCAACAATCTTAACTTCCTTAGGCTTGTTGATGGTGAGATAGTAACTACCGAGAACCATATCCTGTGTAGGTACGGTTACAGGCTTACCATCCTGAGGCTTTAAGAGGTTGTTTGCAGAAAGCATAAGGAATCTTGCTTCTGCCTGTGCCTCGGGAGAAAGAGTTACATGGACAGCCATCTGGTCACCGTCAAAGTCGGCGTTGAACGCTGTACATACCAGAGGATGAAGCTTTAATGCTCTGCCTTCTACAAGGATAGGCTCAAATGCCTGAATACCAAGTCTGTGAAGTGTAGGAGCACGGTTAAGAAGAACGGGATGGTCCTTGATTACGTCCTCAAGAGCGTCCCATACTTCCTTACGGAGTTTCTCTACCATTTTCTTTGCAGATTTGATATTTGTAGCGTGTCCGTCAGCAACGTGTTTTTTCATAACAAAGGGTTTGAAAAGTTCGATTGCCATTTCTTTCGGAACACCGCACTGATAAATTTTAAGTTCAGGACCGACAACAATAACTGAACGGCCGGAATAGTCAACACGCTTACCGAGAAGGTTCTGACGGAAACGGCCCTGTTTACCCTTAAGCATACCTGAAAGTGATTGAAGGGGACGGTTGTCCTGACCTGTAACCGTTCTGCCGCGTCTGCCGTTATCGAT
>JAZPXS010000062.1:0-2965 GCA_045543775.1 Clostridia bacterium | reverse complement strand
ATTTTATGCGGTATCAGACGAATTTGACATTTTAAAACCATGCGGTGTTCGACTCCCGTGTGCTTAATCACAAAATCTCATAAGAATTGAGGCAACCTCGGCTCTTGTTGCCGTAGCCTTTGGAGAAAGGGTGGTTTTGCTTGTGCCGCTTACAAGCTTTGCCTTGCTTGCCCATTCTATCGCATCCAGTGCCCAAGGGCTTACATCATCTGCATCTGCAAAGGTTGAGATGTCAGCTTTTCTATCTGTATCGTAGCCCTGCATTTTTGCAAAGCGATAGATAATAAGTATCATCTGCTCACGGGTGATGTCCTCATTTGGAGCAAATTCGGTTTGGCTGATTCCATTAACCATTCCGTTTGAATTTGCCCATGCAACTGCATCGGAATACCATTGGTCTTTGGGAACATCTTCAAAGCTGTGGATATTTTTGGTGGTTTTGGGGTTTGCCATTCTGTACAGAACGGTTACAAGCATCGCTCTTGACATCTTGGTTTGTGGCTCAAAACCGCTTCCTGAACCTTGCATAAGACCTTTTTCGTACACATATTTTACTGATTCATAATGCCAGTCTTCTTTTTTAACATCGGCAAAGGTTGTTTCTGTAAAAGTGGGTTTTTCCTGAACCTCGTTGTCTTCTTTTTTTGTATTCTTTCCGGAGCCTCTTCCGCCAAAGGAACCTGTTGTGCCGGGTACACTTGTCCAGTCATTAGTAAAGAACCAGACAATTTTATCTCCGTTATCAATGTCACATTCGGTTAATCCGACCTTTGGAAGAATATCATTAACCTTGTACATCCATCCTGCATCCTTGCTGCCGTCAAACTCACTAAGAGTTCGTCCGTCCTTGGTCATAGATTCAATGTATCCGTTTTCGGCACCCATCTGAGTGATATCGCTGTTTTCAAGTGCTTTCATCAGGGCGTGATATACGGTAGCACCGGTACCCGACAAGGTTACGGATTTATTTTTAAGCCAATAACCGGTATCGGACTTGATGGTTACTTTAACGGTGATTTTATCTCCGCTCGGAGCAGATGGGGGTGTAACTGTGCCTGAGCCGGTGGCACGCCCCGGGGACAAAGTGTTACCACTGAAATTATACACATTGCAGGCTTCATTGTTTTTAATTACCTGATATGCCGCAATAAGAGCAGGAAAACCTTGCTGTGTAGCGTATGCGTTTATTACGGTGTCCCCCTCGCTGAGAACAAATCCGCTGTTATCCTCCGATGCAAAATTAAGAAGGCGGTCAAGAATGCTGTTGCCGTTTTTTATGAAGCGGATGTCTGTGTCGGGATTGATTCCCAATGCACACAATCCCATAATGACACAGGCGGAATTGTTTGCAGTTTCGCCCCATGTACCACCAAAACCTCCGTTATCCAGCTGAATCTCGCTAAGGTAAAGGATAGCCTTGTCAACTGCGGTTTTGACATCGGCATTTTCATCGTAGTAGGCAGACAATGCCATAATTGCCATTCCGGTAGCATCTGCTTCCGCTGTTTCAAAGGCGGTCCAACCGCCGTTTTCCATCTGTGTAGCCAGAAGTGCAGTAACTGCATCGCTTTCAAGGGTTTCTATACTGTAGTCACCCTGCTGATAGGCAAGAAGTGTGTAGACCGCATTCCAGACTGCACCGGAGTGGGAAACACGGTTTAGTCCCGATACTGCATCCACGGGGGTGTTGCTGTTGACTGGATAGAGCTCTTTTGGGTTTATGCCGATACTGTGCATATCCAGAATTGCCTTGGAATATGCAGTTTCGTCCGGATTTTCTGCAGAAATGTTTTTAAGAGTGGTGTTTATCATATTTTGTTTTGCCGTATCTGTAAGCTTTGAGCCTGTGGGACGGGCTTTCTCATAGGCTGACATAGCCATAAAAGATTCCCAGTTATTTGTATTTATTGTCTGTGCCCCGATGCCGTCCAGCAAGGCTTCCAGAGATTCTGCGGTGTTTGCATTGCGTGAACCCAAAACAGTGATTTTAATCGTTTTCTTTACACTGTCTATACCTGCAATAGAGTTTTTTAATGAAATTTCAGCATCAAGGCTTATTTCTGTAGTGTTAAGAGGTTTTGTAACTGCTCCTGTGCCGTTCTTAAATGTAATTACACTGTCCGGTGTGATGGTCCATATAATCTGATAGGGATAGGATGCGGAATTGTATGTGTTAAATGTCACTTTCTCTCCGTCAATCTTAGCATTTTGTCTCAGATTAAGATTTGAACTAATTGCCAAAGCATCGGAGTTTCTGTTTTTTATTTCATCAAATGTTAGAGCATCCGCTATTCTCTGCAGTTTGGCTCGTTCTTCTTCAAGTTCGGCTTCGGTCCATGCTGTAACTACTGCATCAAAGCTCTTTGATATACTTGTTTCGCCCTTGGTGAGGGTGAGGGTTATTGTTCCCGATGCAGTTTCTCCGGGGGCGGGACGGGTTACGGTTGATTTGTCATATCCCTTATCCGGAATTGCTATGGGAAGATTCGTAGTCCATACGGCAGTATATCCTTCATATGATGGAAAATACAGATTGTCCCTGATATCCGACAGGTCTGCAACCTTGCCGTTTTTGTCTGTAATTCTTATGTCGGAGGCGGCACTGTCCGAAATGGCTTTCATTTCTTCGTAAGTTACGGCAGGAACCGTTACATCAAAGGAAAGCTGACGGCTTGATTCTTCGGGCATAGGTCCTGCACCGCACATAATGGAGGTTGCCTTATAGACAAATGTTGCCTTCAGGGTAACTTTGGCATCCGGCTGTCCTGCATCGGGACGGTTGATTTTAACTTCATACTTACCTCCCGATGGATGAGAGGAAGAGCTGCTTGGATTTCCGCTGACTTTAATTACAGCTTCGTTGTTGGAAGTCCAGGTAATGTATAGTCCGGAACTTTTGCCTCCGGGGAGCAAAAGAGTGGTCTTAACTTCATCCAAGTCGGATCGTAGCCATGTCGTTCTGTGA
>JAZPXS010000061.1:0-17689 GCA_045543775.1 Clostridia bacterium | reverse complement strand
GTTCAAGTCCTGCCTTCAGAGGATCCATAAGGACCTTCAACTCTTTATCAGGCTTATCTATTGCACCGAGCTCCACCTTTTCTCCGTTATTCTGCAGGTATTTAAGAAACAGCATTGCATGGTCTCTTTCTTCCTGAGCCTGAATCATATACCAGTTTGCAAAACCATCAAGTCCCTGCTGTTCATAAAAAACAGAAAAATCCAAATAAAGATATGCGGAATATAGTTCCTTTGTAATTTGTTCGTTAAGTAATTCTGTAACCTTTAAATCCATTATTAAAGCCTCCTCGTTTTCAAAATGCGGGCTGTCTGTTATGACAGCCCTTTATTTGTTAAGTGTTTGTCGGGTTATTATACCATAAGTGCAAGCCTTTTAACGGCTTGCTTCATTAGCCGGTTCAATAAACACATCGGAACAAAAGGCAAAAGCCTTTTGAATATTAGTTGTGTTTATTATACCATACTTTTTAAAAATGTGCAAGCTTATACATCAAACTCCACTTCCCAATCAACGAATGTTCCGTCGTCGGCTTTTATTTCGGCATTGTACTCTTTAAATCCTTTTTTGAATTCAACCTCGTACACATATACGCCTCTTTCCTTGTCAAGCTCCACCTTTACAAAGTTAACATCCTCTTCTCTGAGTTCTGCCTTTTTAAGTGCCAGAGCCTTTGCTTTGTCTTTTCCGATAAATTCAGCTTCATCTGTTATTTCAGCTTTTTTATCTTTTTTGGCGGGAGCAGCATTTTCATCTGCAATGATAACATCTGCATCGGTAACGGTAGTAGCCTTCTTGTCATCATCTTTCAGTTCGACCTTTTTTGCTTCTTCGTTCCAATACACTTTTTTGCCCATAATTTCGCCTATTGCTCTCACGGGGAGATAAGTTGTTCCTTCATAAAGAATGGGGTAAACCCTCTCTCCGTCAACATTCTTGAATTCTCTTTCCACACCGTCTATTGCTACAACGAAATCAGGTCTGAGCTGTGCCTTGATGGTTTGGTAAACCGTCTTTGCTACAACACTTGTACCCAAGACAAAAACCAATATTAACAAAACCGATACTGTCCTCTTCTTCATAAATCTCATCTCCTTTGAATATTTTTATACAAAAAGGGCTCAAAGAATTCTCTCTGAGCCCTTATATTTATTTTTTGCGGGCTCCAAAGTCCGCAAAGGACATATTACTTAAAATAGCGGTTCAAAAGGCCTTCCAGACCTTTACCGTGTCTTGCCTCGTCTCTTGCCATTTCGTGAACTGTGTCGTGGATTGCATCAAGACCGTTTTTCTTTGCACAGGAAGCGAGGTCAAATTTGCCCTGTGTTGCACCATATTCACAATCTACTCTCCACTTTAAGTTGTCCTTTGTGGTAGCTTTCATATTGGGTTCGAGGTCCTCACCAAGGAGTTCTGCAAACTTAGCAGCGTGTTCTGCCTCTTCATAAGCTGCCTTTTCCCAGTAGAGACCGACTTCGGGATATCCTTCTCTGTGAGCGATTCTTGCCATACAAAGATACATACCAACCTCTGCACATTCGCCGTTGAAGTTAGCCATAAGCTGTTCAAAGATATATTTCTTATCTTCTTCGCTTATATCGGGGTTGTTCTTTACTGTCTTACCGTAAACACCGTATTCGTGTTCTGCAGCAAGAGCAGCACCCTCCTGCATTTCTCTGAATTTTTCTGCGGGCACCTTACATACGGGGCACTTTTCGGGAGCAGCATCTCCCTCATGAACATAACCGCAAACTGAACATACAAATTTTTTCATACCAAATTCCTCCATTTATAAATATAATATTTTTAATTTACCTGCAATCCTTGCACAAGCCAAAAAAGAAAAGTCTGTGACTTTTGTGTTGAAATCCACCGGGAAGATTTTCGCTTATAACCTCCTCAGGCAAGGCAAAGAACATATCATATACCCTGTCGCACCCATTACAGACAAAATGCTGATGATCGGATGTGTCTGCATCAAAGTGAGTCTTGCCTCCGGTATCAAGCCTTATTACCTCTCCCATCTCTACAAGTCTGTTGCAATTACGGTAAACCGTAGCCAGGCTCAAGTTGGGAAGAAGAATTTTAAGGTCCTGATGGATTTCCTCGGCAGTGGGATGTGCTGTGGTGTTCCTGAGATAATCCAGAATGCACTCACGCTGTCGTGAAAAATTCATAAGCTGCCTCCTCTGAAGTCAAAAATGATAATGATTATTATTTTCGTTTATATTATATCCACTCCGAAGATATTTGTCAATAGTTTTTTAAAAAATTTTTCAAAATCCTTGAAATTTAATAATATTTGATATATACTATACTCTGTCTAGTTATATATTAATGTAAAAACTTGAAATAATACTTTGAAAGGTGGTATATGATGCTGCTCAAAAGACTGTATCTGTGGTTAGTGACGGTATGGAAATATCTGGTTAATTCCTATGATGATAGCATTCTGGGAAAAGTTATTTCAAAAATATCCGGATATTTTCAAAGCAGAATCCGTACATCGGTAATATTTACTTATTTACGCGAACGCTTTTTTGATATGTCCATTGCAAAGCACAGTATTGCCGCAAAGCTGGCTTTTCTTCCACCTTCATTGCTTCGTAATTTTTATAACAGCTACGGGCAAAAGGCCGCAAATTATTTAAAGGAAAGCAAAACTGCCCGTTTCATATCAAATATCCCCTGCATTTCATCAAGACGTCTTGGATTATTCCTGCTTTTTGTGGGAACAGGTCTTCTGGCAGGTTCTCCCATAGTATCCGGTGTTACTGTAACAGAAATATGGATTTCTGCAGGTTTTATCATTGTCGGTGCATTTCTTTTGCCGGTTAAGGATTCTTTTTTTAACATATTTATGACTTCTTTTGCAGGCAAAATAATATCTGCATTTATGCTCGATGTACCTATAGAACGCAAAGATGCAGAAGATTTGCTTTTCAAACCTGCAATTATTATCCCTGCAGCAATTATTTTGGGATTGTTAGCAGCAATCACCAACATAACATATATGCTTCTCATTCCGGCTCTACTTCTGGTTGCGGCACTTGTGTTGTACAAAACTGCTATCGGTGTGTTTTTGCTCGTACTCTCTGCTCCGATTCTCCCCACTATGGCAGTAGCAGGACTATCGTGTCTTTGTATCCTGTCCTATGTACTCCATCTGGCATTTGACGGCGAAGCTTCGTACCGTATGACACCCTATTCTTCTGTAATTGCCGCATTTCTGATACTTGTAGGAATAACGAGCTTTACCGGTATTTTTCCGAAAAGTTCCATACCTGCTTTTCTGATATATGCAATATTCACTCTTACTTTCCCTGTAATTACAAATACAATCAAAACCGAAAAGCAGTGGAAGGCTCTTATCTCTACATTTGCAATTTCAGCTTTTATTGTCGCACTGTACGGTGTAATACAAAACTTTACAACAATCGGAACCAATCAGAGCTGGGTAGACGGAAATATGTTTGAAAACATCAAAACCCGTGTTTTCTCAACTCTTACCAATCCCAATATTCTTGGTCAGTTCCTTATACTATCCATTCCCGTTGCTGTTGCCTGTGCTATATACAGCAGCAATATTAAATCAAGAATTCTGTATTCCGTTGTTATCTTAACAATGGTGCTCTGCCTGTGGTTTACCTGGTCAAGAGCAGCTTGGGTGGGCGTTGCCCTGGCAATAGTTATTATGCTTTCAAAAAAAGACCATCGTTTTACGGGACTTTGCATTTTTGCGTTTTTACTTATGCTAATCCTCCTGCCCCAAAGTATCATATCACGTCTTACCAGCATCGGTAACACAAATGATACCTCCACGGCATACCGTGTATCGGTGTGGATTGGCTCCCTCGGTGTTGCACGTAAGTTTTTCCTGACCGGTGTAGGTCTGGGTGCAGATGCCTTTGGCACCGCATACACCGACTTTGCACTGGGCGGTGCGGATTTTGCCCAGCACGCTCACAACTTCTATCTCCAGTTAATTTGTGATATGGGTATCGGAGGACTTATCCTATTTATATTTATGATTCTTATAGCATACAAATGCATTTCCAATCTCGGAAAAGGAAACAACCTTACTAATCTGGTTGCCTACGGATGTGCAGGCTCTCTTGCAGGGTATATGTTCCAGGCATTTGCAGAAACAATGTGGTACAACTACCGTATGCTGCTTGTATTCTGGATATTCCTCGCCTTTATTCAGATAGCCTCGGGATTTACTTCCTCCCGGGAAGGAGTTGAATGCCTTGATTAAAGTGATGCACGTTCTCACTGATACCAATATAGGCGGTGCAGGAATATGGCTTATAAATTTTTTGGAAAACTACGACAGAGAAAAGTTTGAAGTAGTGGCAGTGCTGGCAAAAAATGCGGCATTGCTTCCAAGGATAAAAGAACTGGGTGTAAAAACAGTTGAACTGGACGATATTGGTGATATATCCTTTTCCATACCATCGGTTAAATCCTTTGTTAAAGTAATAAAGGAAGAAAAGCCGTGCATTGTTCACACTCACGCAAGCCTTTCGGCAAGAATAGCCGCAAAGATTTGCAAAACTCCCGTAGTTCATACCCGCCACTGTATAGAGGGCAAAAAATCCTTTCCTGTTAATGCAGTGTACCGGCTTATCAATAAAACTCTCAGTGCTTATGTTACCGGAGTTTCCCGTGCTGTATATGACAATCTTATTGCAGACGGAATTCCCGAAAGCAAGGTTGCTCTCATTTACAACGGTATTACCCCGCTTAAGGATTTTTCGCAGGAGGAAAAGCTATCCGCAAGAAGAAAATATTCAATTCCCGAAGATGCTCTTACAGTGGGACTTGTGGCAAGGCTTGAAAATGTCAAAAACCCCTTGCTCTTTGTCAGGGCGGCAAAGCTGGTTGCAGAGAGAATTCCCAATGCATTCTTTGTACTGTGCGGAGACGGAAGTCTCAGGGACAAAATAACCGAGGAAATATCCCCCATAAAAGACAGGGTTCTTATGACCGGATATACCAAAGATGTCGAAACACTCTACAACACAATGGATATATTTGCTCTGACCTCGGACAGTGAGGCACTGAGCATAGCAATCATTGAAGCACTCACAGCAGGTGCAGCAGTAGTTACAACCCGCTCCGGAGGACCTACTGAAATCATAGAAGACGGCGAAAACGGACTTACAGTGCCCTGCAACAACGAAGAAGCTCTGGCAGATGCAATTGTATATCTTGCACAGAACCCGGAGAAAAGAAAGCTGTTCAGTCAAAGGGGCAAAAAGCTGGCAACAGAAAAATTCAGTGCTCTCAAAATGGCAGAAGCCATTGGAAATATATATACCAAACTGAACTCCCGTTAATGAAAGGATGATAATTATGACCGAGAAAAAACTCAATGCGATAGACATTGGTGTAATCGTCATTATTGCAATTGTGATAATCGCTGCAGCAATACTGCTTTTACCCAAAAAAAGCACGGACTCTTCCGCCTCCGACGGAAAAAATGCAAGCACCCAGACTGTTGTGCTGGAAGTAAAGAAAAAAACCGAAACCTTTTGCAACGCCGTACAGGTTGGAGATGAGGTAAAAGACCCGTCCAATATGAAAAAAATCGGAAAAATCGTATCAATTGACCGTGTTCCGTCAACAGCATACACAGTATCTCCGGAGGATGCATCTTTTGTAGTCGCAACTGTTCCTGACAACTATGATATGTATGTTACAGTCGAGCTCAACGGAGTAAAAGATACAAAAAGGATAGGAACCAGCCTTTCAATCCGGGGCAAAAAATATATATGCCAGGGATATATCGTTGATATCATCAAAGGAAAGGAGAATACCAAATGAAGATTTTAGACGAAAAAGGAAAAGTTTTTTCCCGTATTAACCTGATTGATTTTCTCATTGTTCTTTTGATAATCGGAGCATTTCTTGCTTTTTATACCAAGAGCCTCATAGCACCCCCTATGGATTCCGGCTCTGCCGGAAGCGACCCGGGAGAACCGATTCCCGTCAATATAACCTATACTCTTATGGTGCGTTCGGTCCGCACCCCCACAATCGACTCTCTCAATGAAAGCGTGGGTAAACAGCTTCTTTCTGCTTCCTCGGGTGCAGAAGTCGGAAAGCTCAAATCCGTAGAGGTAAACGATGCAACTGATTATACCGTTAATAATGACGGTACTTATGCGGTATCCGTTATTCCCGAGAAATACGATGCTCTGCTTACGGTTACTGTAGCAGGAACAGAAAATGATGACTATATACTAAGCAACAACGACTATCCCTTTATTCTCGGAGATACCCTTACTATATGCACAGACACCGTACAGACTTCGGGAGAAATCATAGATATAGCAACAACAAAGAGAAACACAAAGAAAGCGGAAAAGTAATATGGATGACGCAAAGATTCAAAGAATAAATATATTATCAAAGAAAGAACGCAACGGTGAAACTCTCACTCCGGAGGAAAAGGCAGAGCAAACGGCTCTGCGAAAGGAGTATATCGATGCCGTAAAAAGAAACCTGCGTTCGCAACTGTCAGGAATAAAAAAACAGTAAACATACCAGTTGAAGGAGGACAATATGAATTCACAAATTGCAGATATGAGAGTAAAAATTGCAGATGAACTCTCAAAAGCTACTGATATGCAACAGCTTGAAAACATCAGAGTTGCATATCTTGGCAAAAAAGGTCTTATAACAGACCTATTGAAGGATATGAAAAGTCTTTCAAACGAAGAAAAGAAAACCTTTGGTCAGGAGGTAAATGCCCTTAAGACCGAAGCTACAGAAAAAATTGCTGAAAAAGCAAAAGAGCTTAAAGATGCAGAAATTCTCAAAGAGCTTAACTCTATGCCGGAGTTTGACCTTTCCATCCCAACAGATATGGAAAGAGGTTCCTACCACCCCATAACCCTTGTTCAGAGAGAATGTGAAAGAATCTTCAAGACCATGGGCTTTAATGTGGAAAACTACAGCGAAATCGTGACAGACTACGAATGTTTTGAAGCACTCAACATCCCCAAGCACCATCCTGCAAGAGATATGCAGGATACATACTATCTTGACAACGGTCAGCTTCTCAAAACTCACACATCTGCCGCACAGAACGCTATATATAAAAAATACAGGGATGCCCTCATTAATGACGGTGTTCCCATAAAGGCTATCTTCCCCGGAAGATGCTTTAGAAATGAAGCTACCGATGCCTGCCACGAAAACACCTTCTTCCAGATGGAGGGTGTTATGGTTGACAAGGATATATCCATATCCAACCTTATCTATTTTATGAAAACAATGCTTTCCGAAGTGTTCCAGAAGGATGTTACAGTTCGTCTCCGGCCCGGATTCTTCCCCTTTGTGGAACCGGGCTTTGAGCTTGACATAAGCTGTCTTATCTGTGACGGCGAAGGCTGTCCCTCCTGTAAGCACAGCGGCTGGCTTGAGCTTTGCCCCTGCGGTATGATTCATCCCGAAGTACTTAAGGCAGGCGGAATTGACCCCGAAGAGTATACCGGCTTTGCATTTGGTCTTGGTCTCACAAGGCTTGCTATGATGAAGTACGGAATTAAGGACATAAGAGACTTAAACAGCGGAAGCCTCAAGGTGCTTTCTCAGTTTACAGACGACGAGTAAGAAAGGAGGAGCAAAAATATGTTTTTATCAATGAATTGGATTTCCGACTTTGTAGACCTTTCCGGTCTTGACAAAACCAAGCTTATAAACCAGTTTTCCCTCTCTGCCGCAGAAGTTGAAAATGAGATTTTCTACAAGGGCAGTGACATATCGGGCATAGTGGTTGCCGAAATCAAATCCGTGGAAGACCACCCCGAGTCCAAAAAGCTCCACCTTCTTAAAGTGGATGCAGGTGACGGTAAGCTCACCGATGTTGTGTGCGGTGCTCCCAATGTGAGAGTAGGTATGAAAACCGCTTTTGCAAAAGTAGGTGCAAAAATAGGAGACATCACTATAGCTCCAAGACCCCTTGCAGGCTATGACTCCTTTGGTATGTGTTGTTCCGAAAAGGAAATCGGTATAAGTGACGATAACTCAGGTATTATGGACATAACAGAAGATGCAGCCTGCGGAACAGACATCAAGGATGTATACGAAATAGACGATATTATATTTGAAGTTGACAACAAATCCCTTACAAACCGCCCCGACCTCTGGGGACACTACGGTATTGCAAGAGAATTTGCAACCCTTGCCAAGAGACCTCTCAAGCCTCTCCAGTGCGTAGACCTTGCAGCATATGCATCGCTCCCCAAGGTAGATATGAAGATAGAGGATAGCCTTTGCCAGAGATACTCCTGTCTGCAGGTTGCCAACATTACAAAAACAGTAAGCCCTGTAAATATGAGAATACGTCTTTTCTACTGCGGTATGAGAGGCATCAATCTCCTTGCTGACCTTACCAACTACCTTATGCTGGAAATGGGACAGCCCATGCACGCTTTTGACTCCCGCAAGGTTGAGAGCATACGCATAAAACGTTTTGACAAACCCTTCACATTCCGCACACTGGACGGTGTTGACCGCAATATTGACGAGAACACTCTTATGATATGTAACGGCAACACTCCCGTAGCCATAGCAGGTATTATGGGCGGTCTTGACTCGGAAATTGTGGAAGATACCACCACACTCACACTGGAAAGTGCAACCTTTGATGCCGTTTCCATAAGAAAATCCACCGTGAGACTTGCACACAGAACAGATGCTTCTATGAGATACGAAAAGTGTCTTGATCCGGAAATGACAGTTCCTGCAATCGCAAGATTTGTAAAACTTCTTTCCGATATTGATCCCGATATGCAGGTAGTATCTGCACTCACAGACGAATATGCATTTAAGTACGATACAATTTCCCTTGACTTTGACAAGAAATTTGTGGATAAGTACACAGGTATTGATATCCCCGCAGAAACAATAGTGGAAACCCTCACAAACTTAGGCTTTGTTATCAAGGCTGAGGGTGACAGCTTCAATGTAACCGTACCAAGCTGGAGAGCTACCAAGGATGTTACAATGAAAGCTGATATAATTGAAGAAATAACAAGAGTATACGGCTATGACAACTTTGACATTCACACAGTTGATGCTCCCCTCTATCCCGTAAGACCTGATATGGAAAAAACCGTTGAGGACAAAATAAAGGATATTCTTGTTAAACGTTATTCCCTCCACGAGCTCCATTCCTACATCTGGGCATATCACGATGAATTCAAAGCACTGGGTATGGAGGTTGAGGACAATGTAAAGATTGCAAACTCCGTAAACCCCAACATAGAAACCATCCGCCGCTCCATCGTTCCCACACAGCTTTGCCAGGTTAAGTACAACGCAGGTTACGCAAGCGACTTCGGTGTGTTTGAAGCAGGAAGAACTGTTGACGGTCTTAAAGAGGACGGACTTTGCAAGGAAAACAAAAAGCTTGCAATTACTCTCTTTAGCAAAACAAAGAGCACAGAAACTCTTTACAGAGAGCTATATACTATGCTTTCCGTAATAGCAGATGACATCAAGCACGAAGCCTTGACCGCAGTTTCCAAAGAAGCAACCAAATCCTATCAGCACATAAAGAACCTCAACACACTTATTTGCGGCGGTGCAGAAATTGGTGAAATCGGTGTGGTTCACCCCGTTGTTTCCAAAAACATTGACAAGAAAGCTGCAATCGTGTATGCGGAAATTGATGTTGAAGCGTTCTCTGCAATAGAAAATAAGAGTATTGCATATGCCGAACCTTCAAGATTCCCCGAAATGGAAATTGACCTTTCCTTTGTATCCGACAAGTTCAGCCCCATAGCACAGGCTATTGAAGCACAGAACTGCGAACTTATAAAAAATATCAGCGTAACCGACATCTACGAGGACGAAAACGGAAAATCCATAACCACCAGACTTACCTTCTCTCATCCTGAAAGAACTCTCACAAGAGAGGAAGTAACCGAGGTTACAGATAAGATTATAGCAGATCTTGCAAAGATAAACATAAGTCTTAAACAATAAAACTGATTTGCGGGGCGATTATTTAGTCGCCCTGCTGTCTTTGTCTTTTAAAGGAGGAATACCTTATGCCAAACATCTGGCACGAAATAAGTCCAAAGCGAATCTCAAAAGAAAAATTTATGGCAGTAATTGAAATCCCCAAAGGATGTAAGAACAAGTACGAAATGGATAAGGACACAGGACTTTTGCGACTTGACCGTGTGCTCTACACATCCACACACTATCCTGCAAACTACGGTTTTATCCCCCGTACCTATGCCGAGGACAATGACCCTCTTGATGTGCTGGTGCTCTGTCAGGAAACTATAGTTCCTATGACTCTTGTGGAGTGTTTCCCCATCGGTGCTCTCAAAATGACCGACAACGACGAGGTTGACGAAAAGATAATTGCAGTACCTGTAAATGATCCTGCATATTGCTCATACACTGATATCTCACAGCTTCCTACACATATCTTTGATGAAATCTCTCACTTTTTCAAGGTCTACAAATCCCTTGAAAACAAAGAAACCGTCGTGAGCGAAACGGTTTCTGCAGATGAATCAAAGGCTATTATAGAGAAAAGTATTGCAAGATATAAGGAAGCGTTTTGTTGATAAACAACCAAAAAACCCCCGCAGTAGTTGCGGGGATTTTTTTATGATGTAATTCTATTTTGTAATAATTATCTGCTGTGTCTCCTGCACCCATTGAACCTCTGCACCGAGATTTTCCGTAACAAATCTCAGGGGCAGATATGTTCTGTTGTTTTCGGCAAATGCAGGACTGTCAAGGGGTGTCTTTTTCCCGTTTACAATTGCCTCATTACATCCAAGAGTGATGATTATTTCCGCATCGTCTCTTTTTACAGTAATTTTGTCAGCTTCGCTTTGCTTCCAGAGTACCTCTGCACCGAGAGCTTCTGCCACAAATCTTATGGGAAGCATCGTTCTTTGATTTACAACCTTGGGTTCAACATCATTTTCCACCGTTTTTCCAAATACGACGGCTTCTTTCCTGCCCAGGGTAAGAATAATTTTTTTATCATCGGAAGTCTTGTCCGGTGTTTCATCTTTGTGAGTTTCCTCTGGAATTGAGCTTTCCACCCTGAAATCCACACCGTAGCGAACATTGGGATTTTCTGTGCTCTCTGCAACAGCGGAATAGAGTCCTGAGGGGGCATTGTCCCCTACCGTAAGAGTCATACCCGTTTCTGTTTTCTTAAAGCTAAATGCACCTTTTGTATCTATCTTTTTTGTACGATTTGCATCGGTAACATACCAGTTAATTGCACTCTGATCAAGAGTACCCTTGGAATTTATCTGGTTCCAAATCTCTGCTGTAAGGTTTATACTCTCGCCCGGTGCAAGAGCATCGTAGTAATCACTTCTGACCTTTATTCTGTATGGTTGCTCCAGTGCCACAAACGCCTTTGGGATACCGGATTCGTTAAGATTGATGGCAATTGCCTGACCTTCGGCAGTACCCTCGGGAATACCAAAGAAAAGACGGGGTTTGTATTCTTCTCCCTGCGTTCCCGGCATAACAAGGGTAAATCCAACTATTCCCCAGTTTTCTGTATCTGTAACAACTATTCCGTCATCGCCGCACTCGATGGGTGTATTTGCCTCGCCCCAGTTACCGGAGTTTATAAGGGCGGCATTTACGGTGATGGAGCTTGTATTTCCCACATTCTTTACAGGAAGCTGAAACACCAGAGCCTTTCCTGCGGGCACCTTGAAAGCGGTATTAATACCAAATTCATCATTAACACGCATAACAATTCCCTTGAGAAAAGCCTCATATCTTCCTCCCGCCTTAATATTGCTTTTCACTATCCAGGAATATGACTTGCCATCCTCTGCCAGCTTAGACATAATCTCACTTGTAGCAGCATTAAACTGATTGAAATTTTCCACTACTGTAGGATCCACGATAGCATTTATCTTTTCGCCGTTGGAATTGTCATAGGGTGCCGCCAGTGCTGTAAAAGACAATATCAATATAAAAACGAGAAGTACTAATGTTTTTTTCATACCTTTTCTTTCCTTTCAAAGTTGCTTTTTATCTATATTAGCATCTTTTTCTTTTTATTGCAAGAAAAAAGCGATATGACAGTAAAAAACCGTCATATCGCCATTCTTTTAAAAAGCTGATTACTTTTTCTTGGAATTCTTAAAGAATCCGCCTATAATCATAACAACTGCAAAGAGTATAAGATAGAAAAGCACAGGGAACTTAAATACACCATCTGCCTTAGCTGCAATGTAAGGTGTGATACCGTGAGCATATACTGCCGCAAATACCATAAATGCACAAGCAATTATAGCTATAATGGGAAGTATATATCTCTGGAATGTTCCGAGGTCTTTTTCATTCTTCATCCACGCAATAAACATAGGAATGTAGAGTGCATAGATTGTAACGATAGGAAGCTCAGAAGAGTCAAAGTTGAAAAGTCCGAACCAGCCTTCTGTAAGGTTTGCTCCGTAGAAATATATGAGCCACAAACCGCATACAAAAAGTCCCCATACCGAGGAGTTTGTTGTCATATTGGTAGCCTTATCAACCTGATTGAATGTGTTGGGCATAGGTCCCTGCTCACGGGCAGCAATAGCATACATACCGCGTGTTGCACCAACCATAAGACCGTTCAATGTACCAAGGCAGGAAACAACGATACAAATGTTGAGAAGTGTACCGCCAACACCGCCGAATATATTGGTGAATGCAACGGGAGCACCCTGCTCCATAAGAACCGCATTGCTTGCGCCGCCGGCAACACCAATGTAGTAAAGGATGTATGCAATAACAACTATAAATGCACCAATGATAAGTGCCAAAGGAAGATTTTTCTTGGGGTTTTCAAGCTCTGCATTGATGGATGTAGCAACGATCCAGCCCTCATAAGCAAATACGGTAGCAACGATAGCTGCAAAAAGTCCGCCGCTTGTTCCTCCGACTGCTTCACTTACAACAGTTGTAAAGTTGCCTGTAAGAGTTCCGTTTGCAAGACCTACAATTGTACCTACAATTGCCATAAGAGTAATCGGGATAAGCTTGATTACGGTTGCACTAACCTGGAACTTACCTGCAAGTTTTGGTGAAAGGGCATTCATTGTGTAGGACGCAATGAGGAAAAATCCTGCAAGCGTCATAACATTGGCACTTGCCAGATCCCAGCCAAAAAGAACACCGAAGTATCTTGCGGAAACCCATGCAAGAACGGATGTCATGCCGGGATAATAAATATTAACCATAAACCATGCCATATAATATGCATAGGTTTTGCCGCAGGTAGCTTCCGCATAGTCAACTACACCGCTTACTTTTTCGTACTTTGTAGCCATGATGGAGAACTGAGCAGAACAGATAATCATAAGAAGACCTGTAATAGCCCAAGCCGCAATACCCAAGGGCATATTGCCGCCGGTTGCATTAAGTACATTCTGTGCCTTGAAGAACACACCGGAACCGATAACAGTTCCTACTACCATACAGATGGCTGTAGCCAAACCGTATTTTCTGGTAAGTTTTTCCATAAAATCAATCTCCTGTTTTTCAGTATTGTCTTACTATTCAGTCATTATATCACAAAAAATTCCAAAAGTAAAGATTTTATTATACTATTTTACACAATTTTTCCCCAAACCACTCTGTATATACCGGCAAGGTCTTTTACCAAGGTGATATTGTCAAACATAGGAGACATTATCTCCGCAACATCCTCTGCTTGCCCCATTCCTACCTCAAAAGCGAGAATTCCGCCTTTCTTCAGTGCTGACGGAGCATTTTTGGTTATGTCTCTGTAAAAGATGAGACCGTCCTCACCCCCGTCAAGTGCAATTCGAGGCTCAAAGTCTGCCACATCACGCTGAAGACCGTCAAGCTCTCCGGCACATATATACGGTGGATTGGACACTATGGCATCTGCTGAGAAAATATAAGGCAAGTGTACGTCGTGAAGTTCAAAATTTACCTTTACACCATTTTTTTCAGCATTTTTCCGAGCAATGTCCAATGCCGGTAAACTTATATCCAACGCAGTAACAAAACTGTCCTGTATATATTTTGCGAGGGATACACCTATTGCACCGGAACCTGTACACATATCTATTATTTTGGGTGACACAACATCCTCCAGTGCCGAAATTACAGTCTCTACCAAAATTTCCGTATCAGGTCTCGGTATAAGAACATCGGGACTGACCTCAAATTCCAAAGACATAAACTCCTTTGTACCGGTAATATAGCTCACCGGCTCATTTTTGCACCGTCTTGATATCATTTCAAAATATTGCTTGGCTTTCTCGCAAGGCAACGCATCATCCCTGTGAACGGTAAGATGAAGCCGTGTGCAGCCGAGTACATTACCCAAAAGCACTGCTGCATCGGTTGCTGCACCGGGAATATTAAATTCTTTAAGTAAGGCGATGCCCTTTTTCAGTGCATCGCCTATTGTATAGTTTACCATTTGTCGTCCTCTTTGTTATCGGTGAGCACAGCCTTTAATGAAGCTATTGCAACCTCAAGCTGACTGTCATCCGGTTCACGGGTTGTAATCTTCTGAAGCCATAAGCCGGGCTTTGTAAGAATTTTAACACAGGAAAGTTTGCTCTTTCCTGCAAATTTTATTATCTCATAGGATATACCTGCAACAACAGGCATAAGCGCAAGTCTGGTAACAATATTCTGCCACATAGCTCCCCATCTTAAGAAAGAAAATATAACAATACTTACTACCATAACAATAAGCAGAAAGCTTGTTCCGCATCTGGGATGGAGACGGGAATGACCTCTTGCATTTTCCACAGTAAGCTCTGCTCCGCTCTCGTAGGTTGCAATTGTCTTGTGTTCCGCACCGTGATACTCAAAAACCCTCTGTATATCCTTCATACGGGAAACAAGGAGAAGATATGTGAGAAATATTCCCATACGGATAAGTCCCTCGGCAAAATTAAGAACTATTCGGTTTTTTATAAACACAGCCACAACAGTTGCAAGAAGATTGGGAAGAAGCATAAATAGTCCAACACTAAAAATTATGGAAACAAATACCGCAAAATAAATTGCAATATCCTTTATCTTATCACCGAATTTTCGTTCCAGCCAGTCTTCAAACTTGGAATTCTGGTAAGCTTCATCCTCTTCAAGATCCATCTGATCTGCAGAAAACATCAGACATTTCATACCCGTAACAAGAGAATCCACAAAGGAAAAAACTCCTCTCACTATTGGTATTTTATTTAATTTGTACTTTGTTACAAAACTGCTTACAGGTTTTTTATCTATTACAATGCTTCCGTCAGATTTACGCACTGCAGTGGCAGTCTCCTTAGGGCCTCGCATCATAACTCCCTCTATAACTGCCTGACCTCCGATTGAAGTTATATGGCAGGCTTTTTCATTACTACTCATTTTCATCTTCCTTTTTCTAAAATACTACAGTATATTATACAGTTACCGCAAGAGCAAGTCAACCGATAATTTGTTAACAATTATCACCGTCGCCTTTTGTGTTTGCGGTGATGAGGCTCTGTCTGTAACGGCGTCTTCGTTCCTGACGCTTTTTTAGAAGCTTTTCCTCTTTTTTGCGTCGGCGATGGCGTCCTATAACAGCAAACAGAACTATGGCAACAATTATCAACAGTAAAATTACAACTGTCTTTTTTATTCTTTCTATACGTTTTTCGCTTTTTATGATATCATCATAATCGCCCATATCCTCAGTAAGCTCAAGCTCTGTGCGGTATTCATCCTGATACCACTGTGCAAAAGCATTAAATGTCTTTATAACGGCGTCATCGTAATTTCCTTTTTCGAAATCCTTTTCCATATATTCAACAAGACATTTTTGTGCATATGCTTCCGTAAGCGTTGCACTGATGCCGTCGGACACAATAAGGCAGTAGTCCTTTTCATCGGGACAAAGCAGAATAAATACACTGTTATTTCTTCCGATATTTTTTATCCCCAGATTATCGTACAATTCCTTTGCATAATCATAGGCAGACATATCTCCTGTATCTGATACCGTCGCAAAAATAACCCTTGCATTGGTTTTGTTAAACAGAGTTTTGTTCTGCGTAAATATATATCTTTCGGTACTATCGGAAATTATATCGGCATAATCTAATGTGGATGTAAAATTTTCTGATTTTTTGGCATAGGTATTTACCGTAAGAAGTGAAAAAATCACCATAAAAAATAAAATCAATTTTCTCATTTGTATCATTCCTTTTAAGTGATTATATCACAATTTGATACACTTGCATAGAGCAAAAAGAGTTTTTTATAAAATAAACAAAAATTTTTAAAAAAATACTTCAAAACACTTGACAAATCTGCTTTTTTAGAGTATTATATTTAAATGTAGCAGATGTGCCAAGTGGTTATACGCGCCTATAGCTCAGTAGGATAGAGCGAACGCCTCCTAAGCGTTAGGCCGGTGGTTCGAATCCACTTAGGCGCGCCATAATCCGGGGTGTAGCGCAGTTGGTAGCGCACCAGACTGGGGGTCTGGGGGCCGTGGGTTCAAGTCCCGTCACTCCGACCAACAAAAAAGATTACCGAAAGGTAGTCTTTTTTTGTTGCGTTGGTGTGACGGGGAATGAACTCACGGCGTGCGGTTAAAAACATATCTCATTAGATTTTAAACACATACCGACCAATATGTACAAAGCCTTTCTGCTTGCACTATGCAGCACATGACCTCAGAGGTTTTCTCCGTGGGCGCCCTGAGTCGTGCCTTTGGCACGGCGAGGAAGTACTCGCAGGGGTGTTCAAGTCCCGTCACTTTTTTCCATCCCAAAAACCTCGGTAATAAAGGGGTTTATGTAAAAAGAATAGTTTTATAGTGGATTATATAATGGGTAAAAATAATTTTTTAATGTCTGTTATCACTTATAAATCACTACGAAACTTTTCTAAACAAAAATGCACCGAGAAAAGTTTCGTAGTGAAACGAGCGGTGCATTTTGTTCGCTGTTAAAATAAATTGGGATTCAATTGACTAATTACTTTTGCAAACCTTTATAATTTTGTCTGCTGCTCCTTTTGCACCTAAGCTGTTCTTAAAGCCCTCAGCAATTTTCTTGGCATTTTGCTTATACATACTATCACTAAGTATTTTATTTATTGCACTCAAAATGGATGTCCTGTCTGCTTTATCAATTTTTATTCCTGCGCCAAGCTGATTAACTCGCTCGGCAACACCTTTTTGTTCTGATGTTTGTGGTAACATAACGAGCGGAACTTCAAAATATAAACTTTCACTAACACTATTCATTCCGCAGTGTGATACAAAGACATCTGCTTTTTCTAAAACCGCAATTTGGTCAACATATGAATAAATTGATATGTTTTCCGGCAGCTCTCCAAACTCCTCGATAGACACTAAATTACCAACAGACATTATTACCTGATAATCTGTATTTGTTAAAGCTGATATACAGCTTTTGTAAAAAGACATCATATCGTTATTTACAGTTCCCATGGATATATAAATAAGTTTATCCATCTTTTTTTCTATTTCCTCTGTTGCAGGACGAATTGAAGGTCCGACAAATGCGTACTTTCCCGAAAAAGTTTCTGAACAAGGTTGAAATTCAGGAGAGGTATAGACAATAGTATGCGTGCTATCGTCATTGCCGATAATATCAAGAATATTATTTACGGGATACCCCTTATCCTTTAGCCTTTTGACTTGTT
>JAZPXS010000060.1:0-5515 GCA_045543775.1 Clostridia bacterium | reverse complement strand
GCCTCCGACTTCCATACGGTGCTTGCATATATTCTGTAATAAACCCCGAGTGCGAAAAATTTGTTGAATTTGCCGCAAACACATACTACACAGATAATGCCGACCTCATTGTAAGATTAAATGGCAGAAATTACAGTGATTTTTGTGACTATCATACAATGGAACCGGACAGTAAATACGAAAAGTCAGATGTGGAGACACTGGTCTGCAAATGGAAAAACACATTATAGAAAAGAAAGGCGGAAATTAAGATGAAAGAAATAAAAACAGCAAATGCACCTGCCGCAATCGGCCCTTATTCCCAGGCTGTTGTTGCAGGAAATATGGTGTATACATCAGGACAGATTCCGGTGAATCCCGCAACAGGCGAAATCCCCGAGGGTATATGTGCACAGGCAAATCAGGTTTTTGTAAATATAAAAAATCTCCTTAAGGATGCAGGTACAAGTATAGAAAGAGTAGTAAAAACCACGGTTTTTATTCAGAATATGGAAGATTTTGCTACGGTAAACGAGATATATGCAAGCTATTTTATCGAGCCTTTTCCGGCACGCTCCTGTGTTGAAGTTGCAAAGCTTCCCAAGGGTGTTTTGCTGGAAGTGGAAGCTATTGCAGAAATATAAAATCACTATGTAATAAAAATATGAAAAAAGACTTGACAAAGGGCAGAATCTGTATTACAATATGTAAAGTGATTTGCTTGACAGTCAAGTTTTTTTCTTGACACGTTGGAAAGGAGTACCGGTTATGAAGGATTTTGGTATATCTCTTCTTATGGATTTTTACGGTAATCTACTTCCGGAAAAGCAGCTTGATATGCTTGAGCAATACTATCAGGAGGATTTGTCCCTTTCCGAAATTGCCGAAAACAGCGGCATAACCCGTCAGGGGGTGCACGACAGCATAAAGAGAGCTTCCGCTGAGCTTAAGAGCTACGAGGAGAAGCTGGGACTTCTTAAAAAATTCTCCGATATTACCGACTCTGCCGAAAGAATCAAAAAACTTGTTTCCGATGATGCAGACAATAGAGATGAGATACTATCACTTCTTGATATTATCATAAAGGAGGCCTGAACCTTGGCATTTGAAAATCTTTCCGAAAAATTGCAAAGTGCTTTTAAAAAGCTCCGGGGTAAGGGTAGAATTACCGAGGCTGATCTCAAGGTAGCTATGAGAGAGGTTAAACTGGCACTGCTTGAAGCCGATGTTAACTTTAAGGTTGTTAAGGATTTTATAAATTCCGTTTCCGAAAAGGCCCTTGGCTCAAATGTTCTGGAGAGCCTCACCCCTGCACAGCAGATTATCAAGATAGTAAATGAAGAGCTTACCGCACTTATGGGTACAGAAGTTGTCAAACTTCATTTTGGCTCAAAAACCCCTGCGGTAATACTTATGGTAGGTCTTCAGGGTGCCGGTAAAACAACAACCAGTGCAAAGATAGGCGGAATATTAAAGAAGCAGGGCAAGAGACCTATTCTTGCGGCTTGCGACGTGTACAGACCTGCCGCCCGCAAACAGCTGCAGGTTGTCGGAAGTCAGCTTGATGTTCCCGTTTTCTCCATAGACGACTGCAACGATGCTGTGGAAATAGCAACAAAAGCATATGAACACGCCAAACACTACGGCAACGATGTTCTTATTATTGATACCGCCGGCAGACTTCATCTTAACGAAGAGCTTATGGATGAACTCCTTGCAATAAAGGAAGCAGTAAATCCTGTGGAAATACTTCTTACCATAGATGCTATGACCGGTCAGGATGCGGTTAATGTTGCAGAGAGCTTCAACGAAAAGCTTGACATCACAGGTGTCGTACTCACCAAGCTGGACGGTGATACCCGAGGCGGTGCTGCACTTTCTGTAAGAGCAGTAACAGGCAAGCCTATCAAACTCGCAGGTCAGGGTGAAAAGCTTACTGATTTGGATTGGTTCTATCCCGACAGAATGGCTTCCCGTATTCTCGGTATGGGCGATGTTCTTACGCTTATCGACAAAGCTCAGGAAGCATTTGACGAAAAGCAGGCAATAGAGCTGGAAAAGAAAATCCGTAAACAGACCTTTACTCTGGACGATTATCTCGAACAGATGAAGCAGATGAGAAAGATGGGTTCTTTTCAGGATATCCTCGGTATGATTCCGGGAATAAATAAACAGGCATTGGCAGGAGCTTCCTTTGATGAGAAGCGGATAGACAGAATACAGGCGATAATAACATCAATGACACCAAAGGAACGCCGTGATCCGTCTATTATCAATTCCAGCCGTAAAAGACGCATAGCAATGGGCAGCGGAACAGAGGTTCACGATGTAAATCAGTTCCTGAAATCCTTTGAGCAGATGCGTAAGATGATGAAACAATTCAGCGATCCGAAGAAAATGAAGCGTGCTATGGGCGGGCTTGGAAATTTTCTGAGATAGCGATTGAATATTGTTTATAATTTTATTGGAGGTGAATTTTAATGGTTAAAATTCGTTTAAAGAGAATGGGTGCTAAGAAGTCTCCTTTCTACAGAGTAGTTGTAGCTGATTCCAGATATCCCAGAAACGGAAGATTTATCGAAGAAATCGGTACATTTGATCCCAAGACAGAGCCCTCTACAATCAAGATTGATGCAGAAAAGGCTAACAAGTGGCTTGCTACAGGTGCTCAGCCCACAGATACTGTTAAGGAATTATTAAAGATCAGCGGTATCATTAAATAAGCTTAGGGAGGTTTTTGGCTTATGAAAGAGTTATTAGAATATGTAGCAAAGGCTCTTGTTGACTTCCCCGAGGATGTTTCCGTAACCGAAGTGGAATCCGATAGAATTACCACTCTCGAACTTCGCGTAAACGACAAGGATATGGGCAAGGTTATAGGTAAGCAGGGCAGAATTGCAAAATCTATCCGCTCACTTATAAAGGCCGCTTCCGGCAAGGAAAACAAGCGTGTAGTTGTGGAAATAGTTCAATAATTCTCCGGATATGAGGCTTTTTTAAGAGCCTCATATTTTGTATAAGAGGTGTTTTTATGGAAAATCTGATAGATGTAGGACAGATTGTTAATACTCACGGACTTAAAGGTGAGGTTAAAGTCAATCCCCGTACGGATGATGTGTATGTTTTTGAAGATTTTGAAACAGTGTATCTTGAGGACGGAAAATCATTCAAGGTGGATGGTGTGAGATATCAGAAAAATTGTGTTCTCCTAAAGCTTAGTGGCGTGTCCGATGTGGACGAAGCAGAGCGTATGAGGGGAAAGGTACTCTATGTAGACAGGGAACTGTTTAATTCTCTTCCCGAGGACACATATCTGATAGCTGATATCATAGGCCTCAAAGTAAAGGACGATAATCCCGACTATGGCACGGTTACCGACGTCATAACCACAGGAAGCAATGATGTGTACGCTGTTCGGGCAGATAACGGCAAGTTCATATATGTTCCTGCACTAAAAACCGTTGTCAGAGAAATAAACATAGAATCCGGCTACATTCTGGTGGAAATTCCCAAGGGACTTTTGGATTGAGGTAAAAATGAAATTTCATATACTTACTCTTTTTCCGGAGATGTTTTCTTCTGTTCTTCACGACAGTATGCTCGGCAGAGCAGAGAAGAAAAATCTTCTGGAATTCAATGTGATAAATATCCGTGATTTTGCAGTAAACAAGCACAAAAGGGTGGACGATTACCCTTACGGCGGCGGCAGAGGTATGGTTATGCAGGCAGAGCCTATATACAATGCATACAAAAGCATCTGTGATACACTGGAGGAAAAACCCTATGTAATATATATGTCCCCCAAGGGTGAGGTTTTCAGCCAGCGTAAGGCGGTGGAGCTTAGCTTCAGGGAAAACCTGGTAATCCTCTGCGGTCATTATGAGGGAGTAGACCAGAGAATCATTGACGAAATAGTGGATGAGGAAATATCAATAGGTGACTATGTTCTGACCGGCGGAGAGATTCCTGCGATGGCGGTAATAGACAGTGTCAGCCGAATGCTTGAGGGAGTGCTTTCCAATGAGGACAGCTTTACAGACGAATCTCATTACAACGGTCTTCTGGAATATCCTCATTACACAAGGCCTCCTGTGTTTAACGGCAGGGAAGTACCGGAGGTGCTTCTAAGCGGAAATCACTCGCTTATTTCCAAATGGCGTATGGAAAAGGCAATCGAGGTCACATCGGAAAAACGCCCTGATATGATGGAAGAATATAACAAAAAGCAAAAAAATATGTAAAAATGCAAAAAAACACTTGCAATTTAAGTTTTTTTATGTTAATATATTTAAGGTATACGGGCGGTCCTCTGTAATAGGCTCCCAACGAGGAGTCCAAGTGCTTTGCAAGAACGCCTACGGAGAGAGGAGGATACAAAAGATGGATATTATTGAAAGCTTAACCAGCGCACAGTTAAGAACAGACCTTCCTGAGCTTTGCATTGGTGATACTGTTAAGGTACACGTGCTTATCAAAGAAGGTACAAGAGAAAGAATCCAGGTGTTTGAAGGAACAATCATTGCCAAGAAACACGGCGGTATTACAGAAACTTTCACTGTAAGAAGAATTTCCTACGGTGTTGGTGTGGAAAGAACTTTCCCTGTAAATTCTCCTAAACTTGCTAAAATCGAAGTTGTCAGAAAAGGTAAAGTCAGAAGAGCAAAACTCTACTACCTGCGTGACAGAGTCGGTAAGGCAACAAGAGTTAAAGAGAAAATATAAGATCTTTCTTGTAAAGAGGGTTCTTTTTGTACCCTCTTTACAAAAACTGCGTTCAACACGGCTATGGATTAAGTCCATAGCCTTTAATATATTTCCGGGAGGTTGGTTTTAGATGGATAATAACGAGAACATCAATGTAGTTGTAGAAGCCGCGGAAGAAACTGCAAAACTCAATTGGAAGAAAGAAGCCTTGGATTGGTTTGTTTCCATTGCTGTTGCGGTTATCCTTGCTCTCATAATCAGAAATTTTGTTTTTACAATTGCCAAGGTTGACGGTGAGAGTATGCATCCCACATTAACTCACGGTGACAGACTTTTTACAAGAATAATCGGCTACAATAACCCCAAAGCAGGGGACATAATCATATTTAACCCCTCTATAAGTGAAAATATGAGAGAACCTAATAAAAAGGTTGCATACGTTAAGCGTGTAATTGCCGTTGCAGGTCAGGAAGTTGACATTACAAGAGACGGCAGAGTTTCCGTTGATGGTGAAATTCTGGAAGAGGGTTATATCTCCGAACCCATAAGGGTAGTCGTTCCAAACGGCACGGAGTTTCCATTTACTGTTCCCGAAGACACTGTTTTTGTTATGGGTGACAACAGAAACCGCAGTCACGACAGCAGAAGCCGAGATGTAGGTGCAGTACCTCTTGATAACATAATAGGTAAGGCACAGATAAGATTGTGGCCTTTAAATAAGCTTGGTACATTATATAAATAAAAATTCTAATGGGGTGTAAATTTGTTTTACATCCCTCATTTTTTAAAAAGGTGATAATATGGATATACAGTGGTACCCCGGTCATATGAC
>JAZPXS010000059.1:0-5401 GCA_045543775.1 Clostridia bacterium | reverse complement strand
AAATTTATATACACAACATCTGACAAAAATCAACACAATTATGGCATAGAAACAGGTTTTAATAGTCCTGAGGATCGGGTAAATGCTATTCCGTACAGTACAAAAAAAGATTCAATTATTGCGGATATAATATTTGCCCCTAATTATTCATACTCGTTAAATCAAGGAAAAGAACCATTTGTATTTGAGAAACTGACTCGTGGTGTAAACAAAACCGGAGATGAGTCGTTATACCTGTGTGGATACAATTCAACCGGAAAAGTAAAATATGAAGTCGATATGAATTCATATATTAAAGGCTCTGTACTCAAATGGGGAATAGACTCTTTAAAGACGGGAGACCTTATACAGGTTTCTCTTACTCGTTCAATGGTTACATGGCTTGATATAATTTATCTGCCCGGAGGACTCAGGAAGAATCAGAACGGATATGGAGCTCATATCTATGATGGCGGCCCTTATAAGGTATATGGAACATACGGAACTATGTTCCGCGGCAGGATTATTGCTGTTGAAGATGGATTTATAAAAATTGGTTTTGAGGACGGTGAAAATCTTTCATATCTTGTTGACGGAAAAATGATTTTCTGGTCTGTTCCGTCAAAAGGAAGACTCGAGACCGCAACGGGAAAAAGTGTTAATCTTGCATTTAATGATGAAGAGGTAATTATATATGTAGCCGGAGGAAGGGTTAAAGCGATTTTTTCATACAGAAATGAAATGCCGTAAAAATTGTATAAAAAAGAGGGACGGATTATCCGTCCCTCGATTTGTTTGTCCCTCGATTTGTTTTTATTAGGATTAATACATTCCCATTCCGCCGGGCATTCCGCCGCCTGCAGGCATTGCAGCTGCAGCATTAGGGTCTGCTTTATCTGCAACTATACTTTCTGTAGTAAGTACCATACTTGCAACACTTGCAGCATTTTGAAGAGCACTTCTTGTAACCTTTGCAGGATCAACAATACCGTCTTCAACCATATTCACATATTTTTCTACAAGTGCATTGAATCCAACACCCGGTTCGCTTGATTTAATCTTGTCAACAATGACAGAACCTTCAAGACCTGCGTTCTTTGCAATCTGTTTAACAGGCTCTTCAAGAGCTTTAAGGATTATCTGAACACCGGTTTTTTCATCTGCATCATCTGTATCTTTAAGGAGTGCTTCGACAGAAGGAATAGCATTGATGTATGATGTTCCGCCGCCTGCAATGATACCTTCTTCAACAGCAGCCTTTGTAGCAGCAAGAGCATCTTCAATTCTGAGCTTCATTTCCTTCATCTCAGTTTCTGTTGCGGCACCTACCTTGATAACCGCTACACCGCCGGAAAGCTTAGCAAGTCTTTCCTGGAGTTTTTCCTTATCAAACTCACTGTTTGTTTCTTCAATCTGATTTTTGATAACTGCAATTCTATCCTGAATAGCTGAAGCATCGCCACTACCATCAACGATAATGGTAAGCTCTTTCTGAACTTTAATCTGCTTTGCTCTGCCAAGCATATCTATGCTTGCTTCCTTAAGATCAAATCCAAGTTCATCACTTATAACCTGACCTCCAGTAAGGATAGCGATATCTCTGAGCATTTCCTTTCTTCTGTCACCAAAGCCCGGAGCCTTTACTGCAACACAAGTAAATGTTCCGCGAAGTTTATTTACTACCAGTGTGGTAAGTGCTTCGCCTTCAATATCTTCTGCAATTATAAGGAGCTTTTTGCCCTGCTGAACAATCTGTTCGAGAATTGGGAGAAGATCCTGAATATTGGATATTTTTTTGTCTGTAATGAGGATATACGCATCATCAAGTACAGCTTCCATTTTTTCGGTATCTGTTACCATATAAGGGGAGATGTAACCTCTGTCAAACTGCATACCTTCAACAACATCACAATATGTTTCTGCGGTTTTGGATTCTTCCACAGTAATTACGCCGTCAGCTGTAACCTTTTCCATTGCATCCGCAATAAGGTTTCCGATGTATTCATTAGCTGCAGAAACAGATGCAACTCTGGCAATATCTTCCTTTCCGCTTACTTTCTTTGCATTCTTGAGAATATAATCAACTGCAGCATCTACCGATTTTTGAATACCCTTTTTAACAATCATAGGGTTAGCTCCTGCAGTTACATTCTTGAGTCCTTCACGAATGATAGCCTGTGCAAGAAGAGTGGCGGTTGTTGTACCGTCGCCCGCTACATCGTTAGTCTTTGTAGCAACTTCTTTAACAAGCTGTGCACCCATATTTTCAAATGCATCTTCGAGTTCAATATCTTTTGCTATTGTAACACCATCATTTGTAATAAGGGGAGAACCAAACTTCTTGTCGAGTACTACATTTCTTCCCTTGGGTCCGAGTGTGATTTTTACAGCATCAGCGAGCTGGTCAACACCGGACTGAAGAGCACGTCTTGCTTCTTCGCCGAATAAAATCTGCTTAGCCATTAAAAAATTCCTCCTTACTCTACAACAGCGAGAATGTCGCTTTGTCTTACAATAATATTTTCCTTGCCGTCAAGTTTAACTGTGGTTCCTGCATACTGACTTATGAGAACCTTGTCACCGACTTTCACTTCCATAGGAACGGTTTTTCCGTCTACAACAGCACCGGGGCCTACGGCTACAACTTCTGCAACCTGAGGTTTTTCTTTAGCACTTCCGGGCAGTACGATACCGCTCTTTGTTGTTTCTTCGGATTCTACCATCTGAATTACAACTCTGTCAGCTAATGGTTTAATGATCATATTTCTACTTCCTTTCAATATGCCAAAGGCATAGTATTTGTATTTTTATGTTTAGCACTCTGCATATGTAAGTGCTAAACATTAATAACATATTAAACATTTAATGATATTTATGCAAACTTTAAAATATTCGAAAAAATCAAAATATCTTCATCAATCTCGATAAATCTCTCGAATTCTTTCAATTTTGTAAAAGCGTGAATAAATTGTTAATTTTAGCAATTAGATCCTGTGTTTGCAAATTATACATTAAATCTAAAAAGAACAATATCACCATCGTTCATAATGTACTCTTTTCCTTCCAGACGAACAAGACCTTTTTCTCTTGCAGCAGCGTAAGTTCCGCATGCCATAAGGTCATCAAAGGCTACAACCTCTGCTCGGATGAAGCCTCTTTCAAAATCCGTGTGGATTTTTCCTGCTGCCTGAGGTGCTTTAGTGCCTTTCTTGATTGTCCAGGCTCTTACCTCCGGTTCACCGGCTGTAAGATAGCTTATGAGTCCAAGGAGTGAATAACTCTTTTTAATAAGTCGATTAAGTCCTGACTCGGCAATACCAAGTTCATTCAGAAACTCAATTTTCTCATCATCATCAAGTGCTGTGATTTCTTCTTCTATTCTTGCACAAATAGGAAGAACCTCTGCTCCTTCTGCATCTGCAATTTTGCTTAGTTCTGCTATAAATGGATTTTCATCTATTCCGTTTATAAAATCATCTTCGGACACATTTGCAGCGTATATGACTGGCTTCAGTGTCAGTAAGGAAATTTCTTTCAATATTTCTGTTTCCTCTTTGGAATAGGTGAGTGCTCTTGCACTGATTCCTTCCTCAAGAGATGCGTATATTCTTTCAAGCATATTAAGTTCGGGCAAATATTTTTTATCTCCGCCCTTCATAGCTTTTTTTGTTTTGTCTATTCTCTTTTCAACCATTTCCATATCTGCAAATATAAGTTCCATGTTAATAGTTTCAATATCTCTTGCAGGACCTATGCTTCCGTCAACATGAACAATGTTTGCATCCTCAAAGCATCTGACAACATGGAGAATGGCATCAACCTCACGAATATGAGAAAGGAACTTGTTTCCAAGACCTTCACCCTTGCTGGCACCTTTGACAAGGCCTGCTATATCAACAAATTCAACTGTTGCAGGAGTGAATTTCTGAGGGTTGTACATATCTCTTAATTTTTCCAGTCTTTCGTCAGGAACAGCTACAACACCAACATTAGGCTCAATTGTACAGAATGGGTAGTTTGCTGATTCTGCCCCTGCCTGAGTTATTGCGTTAAAAAGAGTACTTTTTCCTACATTTGGAAGACCCACTATACCTAATTTCATTTGTTTCAAATCTCCTTTATTTTCAAGGGTTTTTAATTGGCTTGACACCAATTTGACACCATTTGATTTTGTTTCTTACAAATTTTATACTAAAATAGTATATCACAATGTTTGATAATAGTCAATTATTCTGTGGGTTTTTATTTGTAACAATGTGGTCTACATCGCGAAGTGGCATTAAGTTATAAGAGGCACTGACGTTGAATTTAGTTTTATCGCACAAAAAGACTGATTTTGTACTTTGTGAAATAACTGCTGAGCGAAGTTGTGTTTCAGAAAGAGAACTGTCAACAATTATACCGTTTTTATTCACGCCATGGCAGGAGAAAAAACACATATCTATGTTAAACTTACGAATAAATTCTTCTGCGAAGCTTCCAGCATATGCCATAGAATTTTCAATTAATTCTCCGCCTGTTGAATATGCTTTAATACCTTTTTTAATTAACATCAATAAAAGTGGGATGCCATTTGTAATTACTGTAATATTCTGCTTTTCTGATATAAATTCCGCGATTTGTAGCACAGTTGTTGACCCGTCTAAAAATACTATACTATCATCTTTTATTAATTTTGCTGCATCCTCGCAAAGTTGTTTTTTTTCGATATGATTAACTTTTTCTCTTAACCTCATGGGCATTACTAAATATTCGTCGCTAATTTTTCTTGCTCCGCCGTAATTTCTCACTATTTGTTTTGTCTTTTCAAGATGTGCAAGATCGCGGCGTATTGTTGGCATACTTACAAAAAGCCTTCTGGCAAGTTCCTGAGATGAGATATATTTTTCGTTATCCAGAATTTTTAAAATTTCATCATATCTTTCATCTTTTAACATAATTACCTCCAAGCAGTGAGCGTTCTTGAGCGATTGTCGTTATTAGAGCCATGTCTTGACAATCGTTTGTGATTGTTTTATTGTATAATTAAAGATTATTTTTGTCAATAAGGAGATATAAAGTTATATGAATTTGACGCTATTAAATGAAAAATTTGAAAATTGTTCATGTGGCAGGAAGCATATTTGCCTGATAGATTATGTAAAAATCGGAAAGGGAGCAATAAACACATTGCCGTTGTTATGTGAAAAATATAATAGCATACTTTTGGTATGCGATAATAATACATACCGCGTATGCGGAAAAAATGTAGAAACAATTCTTGCAGAAAAAATTTCAAACCGAATAGTTCTGGAGTCAAATGGAGACGTTGTCATACCAAATGAAGAAAAAATATCAGAAATTGAATCCGGTATTCAATCTGAAACAGATCTTATAATAGGCGTGGGTTCAGGCGTTATAAATGATTTATGCAAGTATGTTA